>DATBRW010000066.1:0-18817 GCA_036560125.1 Candidatus Limnocylindria bacterium | reverse complement strand
CAGGACAGGATGCATGTCCGTGTCACCGACATTGATGGCCTCCTGCGCCGTGACGGTGCCGTCGCACTGGGCGGCGAACTCATCGGCGAAGACCTGCTGCAGCTGCTGCGCGTACGGGCTGCCGTCATGGATCGTCGCGGCGGTGGTCACCTGGAGCTCTTCGCAGGCGAACTTGGCGACGGCGGCACCCTGCACCTTGTCGTTGTACGCGGTGCGCGCGTAGAACTGCCCACCGAAGTCGGCGCTCTCCGGATCGGTGAGCGACGGCGCGGTGTTGGACGGGGAGATCATGGTGTAGCCGGCCTCGGCGAGCACCGGCATGGCCGGCACCGCGGTCCGCGAGCAGCTCGTGCCGATGACGGCCACGACGCTCGGGTCGCCGACGATCTGCGTGGCGGCGGTCTGGCCAGTCACGGCCTCACCGCATCCCGCGTCGACCTTCAGGAGCTCGGCGGTATGGTCGGCGATGTCCGGGCGATCCTCCATCGCGACGTCGATGCCGAAGTTGCTGTCGTTGCCAAGGAAGGCGGTGTCGCCAGAGATGGTCAGGGCGCTGGCAACAACGATGTTGTCTCCGTCAGCGACCTCGACGCAGCCAAATTCATCTGCATCGCAGACGGCGGTCGGGTCCTCGCCCGTGCTGCCACCGACCGACGCGGACGGGCTGCTGCCGCCGTTCGTACAAGCCGATATGGCGAGCAGCATGACCGCGAGGATGGCAATCCATCGCAAGGGGTTGTGCATGCGGTACTCCTTCAAATGCTCGGGGGCGCGCGAGCACGCTGCCCTAGAAAGGTGGGGCGCATCATAAGTGCCGCCCCGCACCGGGTGCAAGGTCTTTGCGCCGGCGTTACGTCTAGTCCTGTCCGGTCTGGTTGGTTCATTCCGGGTCGGTCCGGGGAGGTCGCCTGCCGTCGTAGGCCGATCGTCCGGCGGGGGCTCGCCCCTCAAGCGTGGTAGACTGCTTGTCGGGTACGTCTGCAGCCATCGCGCTGCGTTTCGCTCCCGAGAGGCCTTCGTGGAGTTTCACGTCCGCAGCGCCCGCCTCACCGATGTTGATCCCGCCATGCGCATCTTGATGCGCGATGCCGAGTCACCCGACGAGCAGCGCGCGGACACCGACCGATTGCGAAGCCTGCTCTTCCTTCCGTCCGTGACCATTGTCGTGGCCGAAGTTGAGCGGCGGGTGATTGGGATCGGGGTCCTCTCGATTCGTCCCACGGTCCGCACCGCACCCTTCGTCGGCGTTATCGACGAGCTGGGCCTGGAAGGATCGCCGGGACACGCGACACGCTCGACGCGAGCAGACACCTCCGGCCGGACCGAGGTCGGTCGCTCGATTCTCGAGCACCTGATCTCATCGGCCAGGAATAAGGGCTGTGCGCGCGTGGAGGTCACCGATCCCCTCGCAGCCGCCGAACCAGCGCTTCTGAAAAGTGCCGGGTTCGAGCGCAGAGGGGCGCTGCTGAGCCGCGCCATCGGGTGAGGAACGCCCCACCGATTGGCGCGCCGCGGCCGGGACACCCGCGACGCCAGCCGTATCACTGACAACAACAGGAGAAGAGCTCAACTGTGAGCAAGAACGTGGCCGTCTTCGTTGACGTGGCCAACCTTTACTACTCGGCCCGCGGGCAGGAAGTCGACGTCGATTACGTCGCTCTGCTCAAGGCCGCCACCAAGGGGCGCGACCTCATTCGCGCCTACGCCTACTCGGGGCTGGACCCCGAAAACGAGAACCAGCGGAAGTTCATCGACTTCCTCTTCAAGAACGGCTACAAGGTCGTTCACAAGGACATCCGCAAGTTCGGCGACGGCCGTGTCAAGGCCAACCTGGACATCGAGCTGGTCGTCGACCTGTTCCGCCTCGCCAAGCGGATGGACATCGCCGTCATCGTCTCGGGCGACGGTGACTTCGCGCCCGCCATCCGCGCCCTCCAGGACGAGGGCGTGCGCTGCGAGGTGATCAGCTTCCGACCCAACACCTCATCGGACCTCATCGCAGTCGCCGATGAGTTCACCGACATCATGAAGATCGCAAGCATCGGGCGCGGCAAGAAGGACACCACCAGCAAGGGCATGAGCGCCCCGGAGATGCCCGCCAAGGAGGTCACGCCCGAGTTCGGCTTCCGTGAGGCCTCGCCGTCCGTAGCGGCGGCGGCCCTGGCGGCGCTGCGCGATGACAAGGCGCCGCGCACCGGCAGCACGCGTGGGCGTGGCCGTGGCCGGTCGCGCGTTGCGGCCGCCGACTCCGAGGAGGCGCCGGTCGCTGCAGCCAGCGCGAACGGGTCCGCCGAAGCCGCAGCCGCCGAGAGCGAGGAGAGCCGCCGCCGCCGTCGCCGGCGTGGAGGCCGCGGCCGTGGTCGTGGTCGTCATGCCGAAGGCGAGGCGACTGCGCCGGAGCCCACTGGCGAGATCGGCTGGGTGGAGGTCGATGACATCTCGCAGCTCGAGGAGCTCGCCACCACGCCTTTGACCGACGACGCGGGCCAGGAGCGTGAGTACACCTTCGAGGAGGCCGATGAGGCCACCCTGGCCGAGCTCGGCCTGCTGGACGGGGGCACTCCTGCCGAGACGGGCGCTGCCGATCAGGCAACCGAGACGAAGCCGGCACCGCGCAGGCGAGGCCGGAAGCCCGCGGCGGCTGCCGGCGAGGCCGCCGACGCCGGCGCTGCCGACGCCGGTGCAGCAGGCGCCGCGACTGCCCCGCCCAAGGGTCGATCGCGCAAGGCCTCGACCACCGCTGGTGCGGACGCGCCGGCCGATGAGGTGGCGGAAAAGCCGGCGCGGCGAACCCGCGCGCCCAAAACGACCGGCACCGCGCCCAAGTCGAAGGCCGCCAAGGCTTCGACTGGTGCTGCGGCAGCGGATGAAGGGGAGGCGGCCGCCAAGCCCAGGCGCCGACAGTCGTCCACCAAGGCGACTACGGCGGAGTCAACGAACTCGGCGGCTTCCGACTCAGACGCGGACGGCGAAGGCCAGCCGCAGGGTATCTGGCAGCGCTTCCGCTCGGCCCGGGGCGGGACCCCGAGCTAGGACTGCTCCTCGCCCTCGGCCGGTCCGGCCGCCGTATCACTCGGCTCCGCCGGCTCGGTAGGGGTCGTTGCGGCCGGCTTAGTCCGGCGGCTCTCGGTGCGCGGGGCGCGCGTTGGCGGAGGGGTGACGACCGTATTGCCGCCGTTGACTTCCTCCTCCCGCTGGAAGAGCGGGACCCACTCGCCCGCACCGCCGGCCGCCTCGCGCGCCTTATCGGCCGCGTCGCGGGCCTTCTCGGCCAGGTCGTCACGCATCTGCCGGCCCGGCTTGGGGGTTGTCAGGATGGCGACCACGGCGCCGACCGCGGCACCGATCAGGATGCCCAGGAAGAACGCGGTCCAGTGGCGCTTCTCGCGGCGCTCCCGGATGCCGGCTCGTGCCGCGGCGTCCTCGACGAGCTCGCGACCCGCCGGTATGGCGGCACCCGCGGCTGCGATGGCCACCTTCCGCTGCTTCCAGAGCTTGCGCAGCTCCGGGCGCAGGTCGTGCTCCCAGGTGCGGCGGCCCCAGCGGATGGCGTCACGCGCGGCGTGGCGCGCGGCCTTCTCGGCCTCACGGCGCTGTGGGGCCGATTCCTTCCATGCCTCTTCGGCACGATGCGTGACGTTGTCGCTGGCCTCGCTGACCGCCACCGCGATCTCTCGGCTGCGCTGAGCGAGCTGGTCGGCCATATCCGCCTCGAGCAGCTTCTCAACCATCGAGCGAACCCTTGTCGACGGCTCGTCGGCCATGTCGTCCTCCTTGGTTGATCGGGCGGGATAGGGTGCACGAAGTATGCCACCGGAGGTTGGCGCCCGCGCGGACCGCTCCTCGACGGCGGGTCCGGTTGCCAGCCGGCCGCCAGCGCGACGTGCCCGGTCACGGCCCGCGGGGCATGGGTCGTGAGCATGACCGGGGCCGGCCACCCGCACCTTATCGAGGGCTTATCGGGCGTCCAGAAGCTGCCCGCCTATACTCGGGCGCGATGTCGATGGCGGCGCCGACGGCGGGATTCCTGAGCCTGGGGCAGCCGCACGCCCGGGCCGCCGCCCTCCGCGCGGCACAGTCGGGCCGCCTGCGGCGGACCCTGCTGGTGCATGGGCCTGCCGGAGCGGGCAAGGGCGCGTTTACCGACGACCTGCTGGCCCTCCTCTTCTGCCAGGCCGACGATCCAGCCGTCCGGCCGTGCAACGCCTGCCGTGGCTGCCGCGACGCCCGGGCACGCACCCATCCCGACCTGGTTCTGGGTGGCCCCGAGCGATGGCGTGAAGAGCGCTCCGCCGGCGAAAGCATCGTCGCCGCCGCGCGCCGCTGGCTGCTGGCGAGCGCCGGGTCGCCCATCGTCGCGGACCAGCGGGTGATCCTGATAGAAGGCGCGGACCGTGCCAACGATCAGGCGCAGAACGCGCTGCTCAAGGCACTCGAAGAGCCTTCGCCACGCCAGATGTTCGTCCTCGTCGCCGATGAGCCGGGCCGGCTGCTACCGACCATCCGATCTCGCGCCCAGCTGCTGCGGGTCGGTCCGGTGCCGAAGGCGGACCTGCGCGACTGGCTGGTCGAGCACGAGCCCCAGGTGCGGGAACGGGCGGACGAGGTCAGCCGGTTGGCCGGGGGGCTGACCGGACGCGCCATCGGCTACGCGCGCGCCGGCGAACTCCTCAGATGGCGCGAGACGACCCAGCGCGAGCTGCTGGGCGTCCTGGCTTCAGGCCACGCGGAGCGGTTCGACACCGTCCGTCATCTCATTGACGAGGCCGCGAGGCTGGGCGCCCCGCCCGTGGAGGAATCGGAGGCTGTGGATGATGAGGCGCCGCGCTACGCCGGCGCGGCCCAGCGCGCCGCGGCACAGAAGGTGATTGGTGCGTGGCGCGACCTGGCCCGCGACCTGCTGATGGTGGCTGCCGGACGTCCGCAGCTGGTGGCGGCCGTGGCGCAGGAGGGCGAAATGGCGCGTGTCGCAGAGCTGATCAACCGCAGGCAGCTGATCCACTTCCTGGTGATGGCCGAGCGGATAGCCGATGGACTCCGCGAGAATGCGGCGCCGCGGCTCGCGCTCGAGGTTGCCATGCTGACCTGGCCTCGGACGGGCGCAGCCGCTCACGCCGCGAGCTGATGGGGGATCGGCAGAGAATGACCGCCCAGGTCACCGGCAGGGTGCAGGGGGTCGGCTTTCGGTGGTGGATCCGATCCCGCGCCGATGAGCTGCACCTGACCGGCTGGGTCATGAACGATGCCGACGAACGCCAGGTGGCGGTCGTGGCCGAGGGCGATCCTGACGATCTGGACGAGCTGGAGCGGCAGCTGTGGCGCGGTCCCGGCAGCGCCCAGGTCGACCGGGTGGACGCCGAGCGCGGGCCAGCCTCCGGCGAGTACCTCCGTTTCGAGATCGGCCGGCGGTGACGACCGGCGGACCTATCGGCTCATGAACTGGCGCGCGGTGGGCTGCCTGGTCATCGGCGTCGCGGCCTTCGTGGGCATCGGCCTGTTGGGCATGTCGTTCGCCTTCCGGGCCCAGCCAGGTTGTCCCTCGGGCCTGCAGTGGGCCGATCGCATCTACACGGCCCAGGGCACGCCGGCACCCAGCCCTGCGTTTGCCACGTCCGGGGAAGCCGTCCCCATCGGCTCCACCTTCTTCGGCCTGACCACGCGCCAGATGTACGGGCCGCCCGGCAGCTCGCCCTCGGCCGAAG
The DNA here is from genome assembly GCA_036560125.1 of Candidatus Limnocylindria bacterium. Classification (GTDB taxonomy): domain Bacteria; phylum Chloroflexota; class Limnocylindria; order QHBO01; family QHBO01; genus DASSCW01. The sequence goes on along the minus strand of DATBRW010000066.1, from coordinate 13,115 downwards.
CGGATGACCGGCCGGAGACGATCGCGCTGGACTGCGCCGATGGCACCTATCAGACCTACCTGTGGGACGGCATCAGCCACAGCCCAGTCCCGACGGGCTCTCCGTAGCGGTGGCTTCCACGCGCCGCCCGATCCTGCTGCTGGTGAACCGGACCTCCGGCGGCAAGCTGGCCGCCCCGGGCTCAGCGGTCGAGCGGCCCGAGCCGCCGGCCATGCTCGACGAGCTGCGACGCAGCGGTCTGGAGGCCGATCTGCACGTGCTGGCCGAGGACGACGATCCGGGGCAATTGGCGGCCGCTGCGGCGGCCAAGGGGCGCGACGTGGTGGTCGCCGGCGGCGACGGGACGGTGCGACCGGTCGCCACCGCACTGACCGGGACCTCCGCCGCGCTGGGCATCGTGCCATTCGGCTCGTGGAACAACATCGCCCGCGGCTGCGGCATTCCGCAGGAGCCATCCGCCGCGCTGGCCGGGGTCTCGGCGGGAGCGATGCGCGAGGTGGACGTCGGCCTGGCATGGCACCCGGCGGCGGACGAACCGGACGGGGCGGCGGACCCACCCGATGACGCGACCGCCTTCTTCGAAGCTGCCGGCGTGGGCCTCGACGCCGCCGGCTTCGGAGCGGCGAATGCCGGGGAGCGCCACGGAACCTGGAGCGCGTTGCGCCATGGCTGGCAGGCGCTGCGCCGCCGCCGCACCCCGATGCGAATGGTGGTTGACGGCCGGCGGCTGCGGACGGCGGCCCTGTCCGTGACCGTCTGCAATGGCCCGTACCACGGCCTGGGCTTCGCGGTCGCCCCCGACGCGGACCCGGCCGACGGCATGCTGGACCTCGTCGTCTTCTCCGGCATGAGCCGCTTCGACGTGATCCGGCACTACCTGGCAGTGGCCCGTGGCCGGCCGCGACGTGAACCGCGAATGAATTACCTCATCGCTCGGTGCATCCGGGTCGACAGCGCGCGCCCGCTGCCGGTTCACGCCGACGGCGAGCCGCTGGGCACCACCCCGGTGGCCTTCGCGGTACGCCCAGGCGCCCTGCGGATCTTCGCGCCGGAGCCCTAGGCATCACGGGACAAAGCAAGAGGCCGGGCGCTCGGCCCGGCCTCTTCGTATGTGGGGTTGTTGTCCGGCTCAGCCGGCCTTCGTGATCCGGTTCTGCGGACCCGGCGGAACGCCCGGAGGCGTGTTCGCCGTGAGGTACTGCGCCAGCGCATCGACGTCAAAGCCGGTCTGGTTGACCCGGTTGGTGCCGGCCTTGAAGCCGGGGAAGCTGTCCCCGCCATCGGCGAGGAAGTTGTTCATCGTGACCCGGTAGGTCGTACCGAGATTGAGGGGCGAGCCGTTCAGGGTCATCGCCGTGATGCGGTTGCCGCAGGTCAGCGACGAGTTGTACGTGTAGTGGAAGGCGGCCGACACCTGCAGGATGACCGTCGCCTGCGTCCGACCGAAACAGCCGATGAACGACTGCTCCAGCGTGTCCTTGATCTGTTGGCCGGTCATGTCCTGCGTCGACACCAGGTTGTTGAAGGGCTGGACGGTGAACGCCTCGCCAAACGTGACCTGGCCCGGCGCCTCCATGCCGCTGATCTGCCCAAACGTGAGCGACGCGCGAATACCGCCGGGATTCATGAAGGCGAACTGCGCGTTGGAGCTCTGGGTATAGGCCAGCTGAGCATCCGCGATGACGTCGCCAAGCGCGGATTCGCCAGCGGTGTTGTTGGTGTTCGTGATGTCGGCCGTGATCGAGCCCACGATGGCGTTGGCGATCGGCGCGACGGCCGTCTTGTAGAAGCTCACAAGGGCCGTTTCGCTCGCGTCGGCTTCGTCCCGGAAGACGATCTTGTTGTCGACTGAGATCGTCATGGGCCGGCCACTCTTGCCGTTGATCTTCATGTCGATGTCGGTCACCAGGCGGCCGAACGACGACGAGCTACTGACCGGGATGAGCGTTTCGTCGCTATTGGGCAGGAGGCAGTTATAGGCGTTGTGGGTGTGCCCGCTGACGACCATGTCGACCTTCGGGGTCAGGTTATGGACGATGTCCACGATGGCTCCGGACATGCCGGTGCACGAATCGATCATGCTCGGTGCGATCGGCACTGATTGAGCGCCACCTTCGTGGATGAGCACGACGATCGTCTTGACGCCCTGCTTGCGGAGGGCGTTGGCGGCCGCGTTGATGGTGGTCGCCTCATCGAGGAAGTTGACGCTCGCGATGCCTGCGGCGCTCACGATCTGCGGCGTGCCCTCCAGCGTCAGGCCGATGAAGCCCACCTTGACGCCGCCCACCGTCTTTACGGTGGAGCCTGGGAAGATGGTCTCGCCAGTGTCCCGGTAGACCACGTTCGCTGCCAGGAAGTCGAAGTCGGCGCCGGCATAGGTATGGCCGGTCTGGCAGCCATCTGTCGGATGACAACCGCCATTCTGGATGCGCAGCAGCTCGGTCACGCCCTCGTCGAATTCGTGGTTGCCCACTGCCGACACGTCGAGGCCGAGCGTATTCAACGCCTCGATGGTTGGCTCGTCGTGGAACGCAGCCGAAATCAGAGGCGTCGCGCCGATGTTGTCGCCGGCAGAGACAACCAGCGTGTTCGGATTGGTCACCTCGAGGTCTTTGATGTCATCGGCGAGGTACGCGACGCCGCCGGCCAAATCGCAATCGGGCGCATCGATGCAGGCCTGATCAGTGAGGGCGACGCCAACGCGACCGCCCGATCCACTGGGCGGTTCGAGGTTGCCGTGGAAGTCGTTGATTGCCAGCAGCTGCACGTTGACGGCATGCGGCGGTGTGATCGGTGGTTTGGCGGCCAATGCGCCCGCCGGCATGACCAGCGACAGCGTGACCAGGGCAACGGCCAGCGTCAGGAAACGCCTGCGGCCGGAGCGTGCTCCTACGTTAGGGACATGCACGAGAGCAGTCTCCTCCACTTCTGTTGGGGCTTCGGGCCGGGGTGCGAACCACGATGCTAGTCGCGCCCTGGCGGTGATGCGAACGATCGTCCGTGCGACGTAACGGAACGGTAATGGCAGACGAAGCCGATGTGAGCGTGGTTCGGATCCGGATGGCGGCAGGCGGTGCTGCGACGCACCGCAAACTGCGTCGCGGTCTAGACGCCGGGCAGCCCAATTGCCGCAGCGGCACCGGTCCCGAATGCCCGCGCATACGCGGCGAGCGCGTAGCGGTCGGTCATGCCGGCCACGAAATCGGCGGCCTGGACCACCACCGATGCGCCGTGCTGGCGGAAGCTGGCAGGGATTTCGTCGGGGTGCTCGGTCAGTTGCGCCATCAACGCCCGCAGCAGCTCGATGGCGCGTTCCTGCTGCTCGCGCTGGCTGGGCGCCTGGTAGATCCGCTCGAACATGAAGTCGCGCAGCTCGTTCATGACCGCCAGCGTCGGCTCGTCCATGGCCACCTCGCCGGCGACCAGCGAGTGGTCGACCACGGCCTCGATCATCTCGCCGATCCAGGCGCGCCCCGGCTCCCCGAACCGTTCGAGCGTGGAGGCCGGCAGCTCATCGCGCGACAGGATGCCGGCCCGGATGGCATCCAGCGCGTCGTGGGTCAGGTAGGCGATGCGATCCGCGAAGCGCACGCAACCTCCCTCCGGTGTGGCGGGTGGCGGCTCGATCTTCCAGGAGTGGGCGCGAATCCCGTCGAGCACCTCCCAGCTCAGGTTGAGGTCCTCCAGGACGGCAAGAACGCGAACGCTCTGGGCGGCGTGATGCCACCCATCGGGCGGGAAGTACGGCGATAGAGCCTCCTCGCCGGTGTGTCCGAAGGGCGAGTGCCCAACGTCGTGGCCCAGCGCGATCGCCTCGGCCAGCGCTTCGTTGAGCGCCAGGCCGGCGGCCAGCGAACGGGCAATCTGGGCGACCTGCAGGGTGTGGGTCAGGCGCGTGACGTAATGGTCGCCATCGGGGTTGATGAAAACCTGCGTCTTGTGCTTCAGCCGTCGGAAGGCCTTGGAATGGATGATCCGATCCCGGTCGCGCTCGAAGGCAGTGCGCAGCGCATCGGGCTCTTCCGGTCTGGCCCGACCTCGCGAAGCCTGCGATCGCGTCGCCAGCGGACTGAGAGCCGCCTCCTCCGCCTCGCGCACCGCCCGGTCGCGACGGCGCAGCCTGCCTCCCATGGACCGATGATGGCGGATGCGCCAACGCCACGTATGCCATGCCGATGCCGGCGGCCTGATCTGCCAGACTCCGGCCTGCCGTGACCGAGTCGGACGAGCAGCAGCAGCAGGCACTGGGTCTGGCGTATCTGCGGCTGATCGGGATTGCCGCATTGATCGGCATCCCGGCCGCCGTCGTCGCCGCGCTCTTCCTGGGCACCGTGCACGTCATGGAGCGCTGGCTGTGGGACGACCTGCCCACGGCGATGGGCGTATCCAGCCCACCGTGGTTCCTGGTGCTGGGGCTGCCAACAGCCGGGGCCGCGATCGTGGTGCTGGCCCGCCGGTTCCTGCCCGGGGACGGCGGCCACCCGCCGATGCATGGGCTGAGCTCCGATGCCACGCCGGTGGCGTACGTGCCCGGCGTGGTCCTCGCCGCACTTGGCTCCCTACCGTTTGGCGCCGTGCTGGGTCCGGAGCTGCCGGTCATCGCGCTCGGCACCGCGGTCGGCGTCCTGGCCAACCGCTTTGCGCGTCTTTCCGGTCGCGAGGCGGCCGTCCTCACCAACGCCGGCTCGTTCTCGGCCATCTCGGCCCTGTTCGGCGGCCCGCTGGTTGCCGGCGTGCTGCTCGTCGAAGGCGGCCTCAGCGCTGGCGCGGCCCTGATTCCGGTGCTGCTGCCCGGGCTGGTGGCGGCTGCGGTCGGCTACCTCATCTTCGTGGGGCTCGGCAGCTGGGCGGGTCTCGGCACGCCGGGCCTCGTCGTCCCGGCCCTGCCCGTCTACGACGGCGAGCTGATCACTGACCTGCTGGTCGGCATCGCCGTGGGCGTGCTGGCCGTGATCGTCGTCGCCGTGATCAAGGCGCTGGCGGTCCGGACCGACGCCGTCCGCGACCGGGTCGGCATGCCGCTGCTACTGCTCGGCGGCGGATTGGCCGTCGGGGCGCTGGCTCTGCTGGCCGGTGCCCTCGGTGCGAACCCGCAGGACGTGCTCTTCTCGGGGCAGGCGTCGATCGGCGTCGTGGTCGGCGCCGGATCCGTCTCCCTGGTCCTCGTCCTGGTGCTCGCCAAGGCGCTCGCCTACGCGATCAGCCTGGGCTGCGGCTACCGGGGCGGCCCGATCTTCCCGGCGATCTTCCTGGGCGTGGGGCTGGCGGCGGTGGCGGTGGTGGTGCTGGGTACGTCGCCGACGCTCGCGGTCGCGGTCGGGGCGGCGGCGGGCATGGCGGCGCAGACGCGGCTGCTCCTCTCATCGATCCTGCTGGCGGCGCTGCTGGTCGGCCCCAACGGCGCCGACGCCGTCCCGGCGGCGGTGATGGCGGCCACCGCGGCTTGGCTGGCCGCCGCCATGCTGCCAGCCCGGCTGTCTCCGGCATCGCGCACATGACCTAGGAGGCGCTCAGCGGCTGAACCGTGTGAGGTGGACCGGCCGGTATCGGTCGTAGAGGGTGACGATCAGGGTCAGCAGCAGGACGAAAACCAGCGCGTGCTGGAATGGCTCGGCGCTCAACAGCCTGAGCACGATGCCCGCCACGCCCACGATCGCCAGGTTCAACGCCAGCATCAGCCCGAACTGCCGCATCACCGATCCCCAGCGCTGCCCGCGACGGATGACCCATTCGCTGACCGCCGTGTTCACCACGATGACAAGGCCGACGCCGATGGCGATGCCCAGCGCCGATTCGTCGTCGCCGGGCAGCATCTGGGCGAAGATCACGCTGACGAACGCGACGAGCACGATCTTCTCGATCAGCTCGCGATCGAGGAAGGTCTGCGCCATGCGGTCGCGTCGCCGGCGAATCGCAACCTTATCGACGGCAGGCTGCTGGGAATCGGCATCGAGGGTGAACGGCCGGTCGGCCGGCGGCAGACGCCGAGTCAGCAGCCACCACCCCAGCACGCCGAGCAGGACGACGACGGCCAGGGCGACCACCACCACAGTCGGCTTCGCCGTCACCGCGTCGATCCAGCTGCTCTCGGCGGGGACGCCGAACACCTCTTCCTTGAGGAAGTCGGTCATGTCCAGCTGCGCGACGTGGATCCACCACTCCTGCGGCAGCTTGATGAAGATCCAGATGAACGCCGCGGCGCCGATGAGCAGGCCGCGGCTCATGCGTCGGGGATCCCATCGGGTCCGGACGGCCTCGTAGAAGTCGAAGAAGTATTCGAAGGTGTTGGGAAAGACGAGGAGCAGCAGCCGCACCTGCGTCAATTCGAACAGGACCACGCCGATCAGCCGGTAGTAGTAGAGGAAGCGGCTGACGCTGTAGGCGGTGAGATTCGTCCAGTTCCGCAGCGTCGCGACGTAGGCGATCGACAGGTAGTAGACGTCGAGTGCCTTGTCATAGGCCTGATATCCCGTCAGGTCGAGGCTGGTGAAGGTCTGAAAGATTGTCTGGTCGATGCCGTCGATGACGAGGGCGGCCAGCATGGCCGGCAACGGGAAGCGAGGGATCGCCAGCGGGACGGCCACCCGGGCGGTGATGACCGCGGCCAGAATCACCCCGTCCATGAAGGCGGCACCGTCTGAGTGGAGCTGATCAGCTGGCGGCTGGCCGGAGCGCGGCGTATTCGCCGTGGTATCGGACGCCGAGGCAGTTGTTGAACAGGTTCAGCATGTTGATGTAGCCGACGAGGAACGTGAGCTCCACGATTTCCGCATCGGTGAACTCCTCATGGAGCTGGCCAGCCAAACCCTCGGGGATCCCGTTCGAATCCGCCATCGCCGCCCGCGTGTATTCGACCGCCAGCCGCTCCCGGATCTCCAGCCGCTCCGGCTCGTCCACGAGCGTCAGCGGGTCGGTCAGGATCCCTGCCAGGTCCACCAGGTCACAGTGCGAGTCCGCGCAGAACTGACAGTCATTGGACCGCGAGGCGGCAATGATCACCAGCTCCTTGACGCGGCGCTCCAGCAGCCCGCCGGGATAGACGGCGTCACCGAAGCCGGCGAATGCCCGCAGGATCTCCGGGCGGAGGCACATGGCCTGGATCATCTCGACCGGCGGACGGCCGCGTTCCCAGAGGCCGCGGCTCTCGTCGAACGACGGATCGTCCTTGACGGCTTCGAATGCGGAACGGATCTGGTCGGGGCTGACGGTGACGCGCATCGGGGCATCCTTCGAGCGAGGGGTGGAAGGTACCTCGCCCGAGGGCGGGCCGGCGCGGCCCTGGACCGATGTCAGCGCGCGGCGGCTGCTGCCGGCTCCACCAGCCGGCGCTGCAGGTGCTGCCCGGTCAGCGAACCGTCGGCACCCGCCAGGTCGGCCGGCGGCCCTTCGAAGATCACCGTTCCGCCGTCGTGTCCGGCGCCAGGACCCAGGTCGATCACCCAGTCGGCCCGCGCCACGACATCGAGGTTGTGCTCGATCACGATCACGGTCCGTCCGGACTCGACCAGGCGGTCGAGCAGGCCGACCAGGTTGTCGACGTCCTGCATGTGGAGCCCGGTCGTCGGCTCGTCGAGGACGTAGACCTCGGTGTCTCCGGACATCTCGATTGCAAGCTTCAGGCGCTGGCGCTCGCCGCCGGAGAGCGTGTCGAGCTCCTGACCAAGCGAGACGTAGCCGAGCCCGACATCGGCCAGGCGCTCGAGCATGGTGCGCACCGGCTTCTCGGTGAAGAAGTCACGCGCCTCCTCGACGGGCATCGCCAGCGCTTCGACGATATTCCGTCCGCGCAGCCGGTACTCGAGGACGTCGTCGGTGTAGCGACGGCCTTCGCACACCTCGCACACGCTGACGACCTCGGCCATGAACCCGAGGCTGGTGTACGTCTTGCCCAGCCCGTTGCAGTTCGGGCAGGCGCCCTCGGAATTCGCGCTGAAGAGCGCCGGCTTGACGCCGTTCGCCTTTGCGAACGCCGACCGGATGGGGTCCAGGATGCCGGTGTAGGTCGCCGGGTTGGAGCGCCGCGAGCCGCGGATCGCAGACTGGTCGATCACCGTGACCGATGGGTCGGTCCGGGGTAGGCAGCCGTGGATCAGGCTGCTCTTGCCGGAGCCTGCCACGCCGGTCACCGCGACCAGCACGCCAAGTGGCACGTCGACGGAGACATCCCTGAGGTTGTGCAGACTCGCGTTCCGGATCGGGATAGACCCGCGCGGTGTTCGCGGCTCCGGCTTCAGCTCCTGGCGCATGTCGAGGTGACGGCCGGTGGCGGTCCCTGACGCAATCAGGCCGGCGACCGCGCCTTCGTACACGACCGTCCCGCCATGTGGCCCGGCGCCGGGGCCCATGTCCACGACGTGGTCGGCGACCCGGATCACCTCGGGGTCGTGCTCCACGACCAGGACCGTGTTGCCCTTGTCGCGCAGGCGCCGGAGGAGCGCGTTCATGCGCTCGACGTCGTGGGCGTGCAACCCGATGGTTGGCTCATCGAAGACGTAGGTGACGTCGGTCAGCGACGACCCGAGGTGGCGGATCATCCGGGTGCGCTGGGCCTCGCCGCCCGAGAGCGTGCTGGACGGCCGGTCAAGGCTCAGATAGCCGAGTCCCATCTCGACGAATGAATCCAGGCTCTCCCCCAACGCCGCCAGCAGCGGCGCCACCGGTGGCTCATCCAGGCCGCGCACCCACTCGGCCAGGTCGCTGATCTGCATGGCACAGGCGTCGGCGATGTTGACGCCCGCGATCGTTGACGACCGAGCCGCCTCGTTGAGCCGGGTGCCGCCGCAGTCGGGGCAGGCGGTAAACGTCACCGCGCGATCCACGAAGGCCCGGATGTGCGGCTGGAGGGCACCGACGTCCTTGGACAGGAACGACTTCTGGATCCGTGGGACGAGGCCCTCGTAGGTCAGGTTGATGCCGTTGATCCGGACCTTCGTGGGTTCCTTGTAGAGGAAGTCCCGCAGCTCGGCCGCTGTGTAGTCGCGGATCGGCTTGTCCGGGTCGAAGAAGCCCGACTCGCTGAACATCCGCGTCGACCACCCATCGGCCGTGTAGCCGGGGACCGTGATCGCGCCCTGGGCGAGCGACTTGCTCTCGTCGTAGAGCTGGGTCAGGTCGATATCGCTGGCGTTGCCCATGCCCTCGCAGCGCGGGCACATGCCGCCAGCGATGCTGAAGCTTCGACTCTCGGTCTTGCCGGCGCCGCGCTCCATCTTGATCGCTCCGCCACCGGTGACCGAGGGCACGTTGAACGAGAACGCCTGTGGCCCGCCGATGTGCGGCCGCCCGACCCGGCTGAAGATCACGCGGAGCATCGCATTGGCGTCGGTGACAGTGCCGACGGTGGAGCGGACGTTGGCGCCCATCCGTTCCTGGTCGAGGATGATCGCGGTCGTCAGCCCCTCGAGCGAGTCGACGTCGGGTCGCGCCAGCGTCGGCATGAAACCCTGCACGAACGCGCTGTAGGTCTCGTTGATGAGCCGCTGCGATTCCGCGGCGATGGTGCCGAACACCAGCGAGCTCTTGCCCGAGCCCGATACGCCGGTGAAGACGGTCAGCCGGCGCTTCGGGATGTCGAGGTCGACGCCCTTGAGGTTGTTCTCGTGGGCGCCGCGTACCTCGATTGCGCCCCAGTCGGTAGCCAGGTCTCAGCCCGCCGCTTTCTTCACGAGCTTGGTGAGCTGGGCCTCAACGGTCGGCGTCAACTCAGTCACCGCGAAGGCGATCGGCCACATGGCGCCGTCGTCGAGGCGGGCCTCGGGCTGAAAGCCGAAGGTCGAGTAGCGGACCTTAAATTTCGACTTGGCCTGAAAGAAGCAGATCACCTTGCCGTCCTTGGCGTACGCCGGCATCCCGTAGTACGTCTTGGGCAAGAGCGACGGCGCGGCGTTCGTGACCAGAGCGTGGATCCCCTCGGCCATGGCGCGGTCGTCGGCGGGCATCTTGGCGATGCTCTCCTTCAGGTCGCGGGCGCCCTCGGCAGGATCGTCGCCCTTGCTACGCCGCGAGGCGGCCTTTCGCTCGCGTGCGCTCTCCTGCATCGCGGCGCGCTCTTCGTCCGTCCACACGTTGTCGGACTTGTTCGCCGTGTTGCGGCTCTCGCTTGCCTGCTTGGTTGGCATGTTGTCGTTCTCCTCTGTCGCGTTGCGTTTTAGGCCGACGCCTTTTGGGCGGCTTTCCCTTGCTGGAGGATCCGGATCGGGTTGCCGAACGGGTCCCGCAGGCCCATGTCGGTCCCGTAAAAGTGCTCGGTCGGCTCCTGGGTGAAGTCGGTGACGCCGCGCTCCTTGAGCGTCTCGTATAGGCCGTGCGCATCGTCCGTGATGAACACCAGGCCGCCCAGCGCTCCCTTCGTGATGAGCTCGCGGAGCTGCGCCGCGGTCGCTTCATCGTGCAGCGGCGATCCCGGCTGCTCCAGCGACACCTCGGTGCCCGACTGGCCCGGAACGCGGATCGTCAGCCAGCGGTAGTCGCCCTGGCGGACGTCGTTGCCCTTTTCGAGCCCGAGCTTGTTGACGTAGAAATCGAGCGCCTCGTCCTTGTCGAGGACGTAGATCGAGGCGACGTTGAGACTGGTAATCATCTCGTGGATTCTCCTGTGCGTGTCGATGCGGACACTCCTCACCCTAGGGCGCGAGCGCCACGGCCGCTTCTCCAAAACTGCTCGATTGCGGCGCATCACCGGCGGCGACGCGAGGCCGCATCGCCGCCAGCTGGACGCAGTGGGGCGCGACGATCGGCCCATGCCCCAGGCGGTAGCCGGACGGTGTCTCACCCACGATCTGGCGGAAGGTGCGGCTGAACGTGCCCAGGCTGGTAAAGCCGATATCGAAGCAGATATCGGTGACGGTGCGGTCGGTTTCCCGCAGGAGGAACATGGAGCGCTCGACCCGCCGCCGCTGCAGGTAGCGATGCGGTGTCTCGCCGAAGACCGCACGGAAGCTGCGGATGAAGTGCGCCTCGGAGACGTGCGCGACCGCCGCCACCGCCCGCACATCGAGCGGCTCGGCGTAGGCGCGATCCATGGCGTCGCGGGCGCGCAGCAGGCGGCGGTTGAAGTCCTCGACCTCGCGGCTCACCGGATAAACCCTACGGTATTAGTGCGTTGCGGATCGGTTTGGACGATTCCGGCGTGGTATTACTAGCACCCAGTAGGGCGTGGTCTTGATAGCGCCCCATCAAACGGAGGCGCAAACGGTGAAGAACCCGCCCATCCTCGTCTCGGTCCTTGGCTTCTTCGCGGCACTCGCAGGATTCAGCTTCCTCTTCTTTGGCTTCCGGTTGCTCGGCTTCGACTGGTGGGGAGTGTTCGGCGACCTCCCCCAGTACGAGAGCGTCGGGCTCTGGGGCTGGCTTTCCGTCGCCACCGGGATCGTCTTCATCCTCGCGGCAGGCGGCCTCTGGGCGCTCCAGCCGTGGGCTCGCACGTTCACGATGATCATGGCGGGCTTCGCCCTGTTCGAGGCAGTCCTCGCATTCTTCCAGTTCCCGGGTAGTGGCATCGGCTTTGCCATGGCGATCATGCCGGGCCTCATCCTCTGGTACCTGAGCTCAGAAGACATCAAGGCCGCGTTCGCGGAGAACGAGCTGCCGCCGCCGATGTGACGGCGGCCTCGGTCGCTAGCGGGGTGACCCGTCGCGCTCGCTCCTTTCGGCGAGGCGCTGGAGTTGCCCCGCGTGCACGTCGCTCACCCATTCCCAGCCGGGCTTGGCCGAAGGACCGATCCTTGGGTCGCTGAGAACATCGGCGTCGCGGACTGCGTGCACGTACGCCCGATCCTGGTCGATCCGTGCCTGTATCTGATCAGCCCCGCCGATGGAGCCGTGGCCCGGGACCAGGACGTCCACGTCGCCCGCCACGCCCTCGAGCAGTCGCAATGCAGCGAGGTAGTCCTCGACTGGGTCAGCGGCGTTCAGGTCGAGCATCGGAATCAGGACGTCGGAAAGCATGTCGCCGGCGACGAGAACCCCGCGTCCCTCGATCAACAGCGCCGCATGGCCGGGCGCATGCGCCTGATGCTCGAGAATCCGGACGTGCGGGCCATCCCAGGGAATCCGCGCCGCCTCGGCCGGCAGGCCAGCAATAAGGCCGAGCAGGTCCAGGGGTACCTCGATTTCCGGCGGTAGCTCCTCGGCGATGTCGTCCTTCCAATCCGCGTTCGACACAAAGGCTCGAACGGTCGCCGCGCAGCGGGCTGTACCGTGGCGGGGCGCTTCGCCGAGCGTGGCGTGCCAGAGCACGTGATCCCAATGCGGATGCGTCGAGAAGCCTGCCACCACCGGCTGGCCAAACTCGCGTAGGTCGTTCGCGATGCCGGCGATCTCGTCGCCGGTCACCCCGGGGTCGATGAGCAGCGCGCCAGCCCGGCCCTGCACGGCAACGGCGTTGCTCTGGATGAACTCGCTCTCGTGGATGAGCACACCCTCCGCGACCTGCCTCAGCACTGGGCTCCCTCCCTCTATGCCTGCGGCGTCTCGCGCGCGCCCAGGGTGACGAGGAGCTCGTCCAGTTGCTCGAGCTGCTCGGGCAGCCCATCCGCGCTTCCGGAGGCGAGGGCACCGTCGAGAGCTTCCTTCGAGGGGTAGAGGTCGTGCAGGACCAGCAGCGTCTGGCCGCCTTTCTCCTCGAACGTCACCGTGGTAACGGCGCCCCCCTCATCACCTTCGTCATTGGTCCAGACGAGGCGCGAGCGCGGTGTCACCTCGATGTACCTGCCGAAGACCTCCATAACCTGCGAGCCATCGTGTCCGAACACGAGACGGTATTTGCCCCCGGTTCGCACGTCCATCTCGCAGGCAAGCAGGGACATCCCCATCGACTTCGGCACCCACCACTGCCTGAACAGCTCGGGCTTGGTCCATGCCTCGAACACGATGCGCGCCGGGCCATCGAACGTTCGCGTGACGACGAGCTCACGCTCGGACTTCCGCTCCACCGTCGTGCGGTTCTGCATGGCTGCAACCTCAGTCTCTCTTCTTGCGTCCATCGACCTTCTCCTTCCGTTTCAATTCCTCGACAACTTTGTCCAGCTCGTCGAAGCGTGCGTCCCAGAGGTGGCGGTACCGCTCGATCCATGCCGTCTCTTCCGCCAGTCGGCGCGGGCCGAGCCGGCAGGTCC
>DATBRW010000065.1:0-19091 GCA_036560125.1 Candidatus Limnocylindria bacterium | reverse complement strand
GGCGGCGCGCAGCTCCAGCTCCTCCACCGCGGAGCTTCGCTCCAGGTAGTCGACATGCTGCCGCCGAGCATCGGCGAGGTTCGCCTCGGCCGCCGCGACCCGGTTCTTGGCGGTGCGCAGCGGGCCCTTGGCGGCGACCGTGTCGGCGCCGACCGCGTCACGGCGGAAGTCCTCCAGCCGGGCGATCGCCTCGGCCGCCGTGGCGTCGCTGCCGCGCGTGGCGGCGGCGCGCTGCATCTGCTCCTGCAGGCCGTCCGCGGCATCGGCGACGGCCATGATCTGGGACTGGCCGACGCTCACCGTGGCGGCGAATGAATCGCGGTCGAGGCCGAGCCAGCGCGACGCGTCCGGCGTGCCGTCCATGATCTCGTCGGACACGTCCCGGCCGAGGGCAACGTCGACCGCGCGGCAGGCGACCTTGCCGGCCAGGTCCTGGCTGATGTCAATGGTGCGGCCGTCATCCAGGCCGAGCCTCGCCTCCACCTCCCACCGATCGGGAAGGTCCCACGGCCGGTGGCGCTCGGCCAGCTGCCGCTCGACGAGCGTGCCAGGCCCCTTGCCACGGCGCACGCCGGTGATCGCCAGCCGCAGCGCGGCATGCCAGGTCGACTTGCCCGACTCGTTCGGGCCGGCGACCACGCTCAGCCCGGGACCAAGCTCCAGGACCTCGTTCTGGAACGGGCCGAAGGCCCTGGCGATGACGCGTTCGATGCGCACGAGTCAGGCCACCTCCAGGTCGGCGCGTCCTTCGAGTGCGCGCAGGCCAGTGAGCACGATCTTGCGGCGTGTCTCCTCGTCGCCCAGCTCCTGCAATGCGTCCCGCACGAACTGGCCGCGGACCGTGGTCTCGGCCGCGATGGCATCCAGGTCATAGCCGAGGCCGATGCGGCCGGCGCGCACCTGCAAGCCGTCGAGGTGGGAACCAAGGCGCTGCAGCTCGTTCAGGTCCAGCGTGACGCCGGGTGCCAGCTCCCCTTCGACCGTCACGCGCACGCAGCCGGTCATGCCGGCGATGGCCGCCGTCACGGCATCCTGCACGTCGCTCGCGTGCCGTGCCTCGTCGAGAGTGACGGTGACATCGGCCACCTGGCTGACCGCGACGCGGCGACGCTCGCGCTCGACGCTGCCGTCCGCCTGGACGTCGATCAGGACCGCGCCGCGGTCTCCGTCCTCGCCGAACTCCAGCGGATCCGGGTTGCCAGGGTAAGTGTGGCGCTCCGCGTCGCGTGGCAGGTGGTAGTGCCCAAGGAATGCGTGGCTGATCCCGGCGTCCGCGATCTCCCCCGCATCGAACGGGGCGTGCGGCTGCTTCCCAACCTCCTGCCAGCCCAGCAGGCTGCGTTCGGAGGCGTGCGCCAGGGCCAGGTGGATCCCGTCGCGGTCCGGCCGGAAGCCGGCGAAGAAGCCATCCGTGTTGGCCGGAGCGCGATGCGCGGCGCCCCACAGCGTTAGGCCATCGGCCAGGGTCAGCGGAGCCAGGCTGGCCTCCCGGAAGATATGCACGTTCGCCGACCAGTCGGTCACGGCGTACGGGCTGCGCGCAGACAGCCAATCGTGGTTGCCGGGCGCCAGCACGATGCGTCGATCCGTGCGGGCAAAGCTTGCCTGCAGGAAGGCGATGGTGTCCGGCGTGACGCGGTCATGCTCGAACAGGTCGCCGGCGCACATGACCGCGTCCACGCGCTCCGCATCGGCCAGGGCCAGGATGCGAGTCAGCGTCTCGCGACGGTTCGCCCGGCGCAGCCGGGCGGTTTCTGGCCTCGCCCAGGCAAATGGGGCGTCGAGGTGCAGATCGGCAAACAGCAGTAGCTTCACTGCCAGCGAAGCGTACTGAAGGTTGCGACAGCTAGACGGTCACAATTGACCGCCGTCACGCGAACGCGGCGGCGGTCAGGGTCGGAAAAGCCGAACCTCAGGCGGTTCTGCGTCCCACGAACAGGTTGTAGATGAGCACGATGGCGGCGATTACCAACAGCAGGTGAATCAGGCCGCCGCCGATGCTGCCGATCACGCCCAGCAGCCAGAGCACCAGCAGGATCACCAGGATCGTCCAGAGCATGTGATTTGACCTCCTGCCCGATCGTCAAGAGCAGGAAGCGTGCCGAGGCTAGCCGCTCGCTTCGCGCTCGTTGATCAGCTGCACCACCAGCAGCACCGCCGCCACCACCAGGAGCAGGTTGACCAGCGGTCCCCACTGCAGGAGCAGCCCGATGAACCAGGCCACCAGCGTGATGGCGATCAGCGTCCAGATCATCGGTCCAGCTCAGGCCGCCAGTGCGTCGAGCAGCAAGTCGACGTGCTCCATCGGCTTCACCCGTTCCAGCACGTGCTCGATTTTCCCATCGGGACCGATGATGAAGCTGGAGCGCTCGACGCCGTTGTAGGTCCTGCCCTTGTACGTCTTCTCGACCCAGACGCCGAAGGCATCGGACACTGCGTGCCCCGGATCGGACAGCAGGCGGTAGGGCAGGTCGTACTTGGCCCGGAACTTCACGTGGCTCTTGACGGAGTCGGGCGACACGCCGAAGACCTCCACCCCCGTGTCGATGACGCGGCCGAAGTTGTCGCGCAGCGAGCAGGCCTGGGCGGTGCAGCCAGGCGTGTCGTCCTTCGGGTACCAGTAGAGGATGTAGCGCTTGCCGAGCTGGCTCTCGCGACTGACGGTGGTGCCGTCGTCAGCCTGCATGCTGAAGTCCGGGGCGTCCTCGCCGGGCTGCGGCTTCATCTGGCCATCCTAGCGCACGCCGTCGGTCATCCCCTCGATGGCCAGCAGCACCGGGGGCAGCTCCACCGACCGGATCCGCGCGGCCAGGTCGGCGGCCATCTCGTCCACGACCGCGTCGGCGGCCTCCGCGAGATCGTGGCCGGCTCCGAGCACCATCCGTCGCGACATCTCGGTGGCGCCCTCGGCCAGCGCCTCCGCCAGGAGGACCGATTCGTCCGGGTCCGCCCACACGTCGCCCGCGCCATGGACCAGCGCCACCGATCGATGCAGCATGGTCGCCAGCGCGAAAGGCGGGGTGTGGATCGCCTGCTCCACGCCAGCCAGGGTCAGGGACACGCGGCCGGCACCGCGGATGGGCAGGTCGAGGCGCTCCTCGCGGCGCTCCGCGCGCTCGATGATCTCCTCGCTCCAACGGTCGAGCGCCGCGACCACCGGATGCTGCCGGTCCGTCCCCGTCCGGTTGCGTTCGCTCACGCCCCGGCGCAGCACGTCGCGCCACGAGCGGGCGGCTGGACCGATGAGGGTCAGCGCGCTGATGGCCGGATCCCCGATCGCCACGCTCAGCGCCAGCGTGGCGCCCTCGCCGTGGCCGACCAGAGCGGTCCGGCGCAGGTCGAGCCGCGGGTGGCCGCGGATGGCCGAGACCATGTCACGCACGTCATCGATCTTTGTGAACAGCGCCGTCGACTCCCACGTGCCCTCGGAGGCGGCGCAGCCGCGCGGGTCGACACGCAGGCTCGCCACGCCGCGGACCGCCAGCGCCTCGGCCAGACGCGCCAGCAGGCCGCGCTCCCCTTCGGCGGGCGGCGCGAACCAGGGCGCGTGCCCGGTGCGGTCCCAGGCGCCATCCCGGTCACGAGGTAGCCACGAGGGCAGGAGCAGAGCGTTCGGGTATCGGTCGCGTTCGTCAGCGGGCGGCGGGGCATCCGGCAGCAGCAGCGTGCCCGCCAGGGTCGCCTCGCCGGCCTGGACCGCCAGCGCCTCTGACCGCGCCATGCCCGCGAGCCTACGCCGATCCAGGATGGAGGGCCGGAGACCTCAGCCGGCGACGACCCCGACCGCGGACCGGTCCTTGATGATCTGGCCCGCCGCGAGGCGCCCCGGCGCGCCCATGACGCAGCCGCCGGGGTGCGTGCCCGAGCCACACTGGTAGTAGCCGTGCAGCGGGGTCCGGTACTGGGCCCAGCCCGGCGCGGGGCGGAAGAAGAACATCTGCGGCGCCAGGAACTCGCCGGCGAAGATGTTGCCCTCCGACAGGCCGACCGTGCGTTCGATGTCCAGCGGTGTCTGCACCTCGCGCTGCAGGACGAGGTCGCCGAAGCCCGGGAAGAAGCGCTCCAGCGCGGCCTGGGCACGATCGGCCATGGGCTCACGCTCCGCGTCCCAGTCGCTCTCGCGCAGCCGATACGGCGTGTACTGCACGAAGCACGACAGGACGTGCTTGCCCGGCGGCGCCATGTCCGGGTCGATGGTCGACTGGATGGCGCAGTCGATATAGGGATGCTCGCTGTACCAGCCGTACTTGGCGTCGTCGAAGGCGTGCTCCAGGTAGTCGATCGAGGGACCGATGTTCATGAAGCCGCGGTACAGGTCCGGGCTTGCGCCGAGCGCCGGGTGCGTCGGCAGCGCGTCCAGGGCGAAGTTCACCTTGGAGCTGACCCCCTGGAACTTCAGGCGGCGGATGTCCTCCACCAGGTCGTCCGGCAGCTCGCGCGGATCGACCAGCTCCAGGAAGGTGCGGCGGGGATCGAGTGCGCTGACAACCACGTCGGCCGCGATCTCCGTGCCGTCGGCGAGCGCCACGCCGGTCGCCTCGCCGTCACGGGTCAGCACGCGCTCGACCGGCGCCTCCAGCCGGATCTCGGCGCCGAACGCCTCCGCCGCGCGGGCCAGGACCTGGGTGAAGCCGCCGTTGCCGCCCTTGTGGAAGGCCCACGTCCCGAACTCGCCGTCGTGCTCGCCCAGGGAGTGGAAGAGCAGGACCAGGCCGCTCCCCTGCGACCGTGGGCCGACCTTGGAGCCGATGATCGACGACGAGGCCAGGTACCCCTTCAGCAGGGTGGACTCGAAGTAGTCCTCCAGGAAGTCGGCGGCGCTGCCGGTCAGCAGCCGAACCGCGTTGTGCAGCGTGCGCTTGTCCAGGCTGCGCAGCCGCGAACCGACGGCCGCGAGCGCCAGCAACTCCTCCGGATCGTCGCTGAACGGATCAGGCGGGACGGTGTCGAGCATCGGCTTGATGGCCTGGCAGACCCGGTCGAGGTCGTGGCTGTACTGCTCGTAGGCATCCGCATCGTGCGGCGAGATGCGCGCGATCTCGCGCAGCGTCTCGTCGTGGTCGCGGTTGAAGCGAAGGAATTCGCCGTCGTCGCCGGGAGCGAAGCGGGTCGACATGAGCAGTGGCATGAAGCCGTGCTTTGGCAGCTCCAGCTCCTGGATGATCTGCGGCCGCAGCAGGGAGAGCGCGTAGCTGAAGGTGGTGAACCAGTAGCCGGGCCGCAGCTCCTCGGTGATGGCGGCGCCGCCGACCAGGTGGCGCCGCTCCAGGATCAGCGTCTTCATGCCGGCGCGCGCCAGGTAGGCGCCATTGACCAGGCCGTTGTGGCCCGCCCCAATCACGATCGCGTCGTATCGGTCCATGCTCATCGGTCCATCAGGCGGTCTTGCGCTCCGGGTTGTAGAGGGGCAGCCGCGCGACGTGCGCCGCCACCTGCTCGTAATGGTGGTCCACCGTGAACTCCAGGAAGACGCGGGAGCCGGGCTTGGCCAGATCGGGTCGCACGCGCGCCAGCGCGATGTGCTGCTGCAGCACCGGCGAGTACATGATGCTGGTCGCGTAGCCGACGCGGGACCGATCGGCGTCATACACCATCCAGTCCTCGTGCACCGGCCGGTGATCCTTGGGCGGGATCAGGCCCGCTTCGCTGTAAGCGCGGTCGTAGTCCTGCCAGTCGACCACCAGTCCAACCATCCGCCAGCGCGATGACTTCTCCGCCCGCTCACGCTCCAGCGCCTTCCGCCCGATGAACGGCCGGTCGTCGTCCTCGAGCCCCTTGAACATCCAGGCCCAGCCGAGCTCCAACGGGGTGGACCGATGGGCATCGTTGAACGCGAAGCGGCTCGAGTCGAAGTCGGCCCCCAACAGCAGCAGCCCGGCTTCGATGCGGAGCATGTAGAGCGCGCCCATCCCGTACGGGAGGATGCCGTAGCCGTTGGCCGCGTCCCAGACCGCGTCCCACACGGTGCCGGCGTCGGGCGTGTCGACCCAGATCTCGTAGCCAAGGTCACCGGTGTAGCCGGTGCGGCTGACCGTCACCGGCCGCCCGCCGATGGTGCCCGCCGTAAGCCCGAAGAAGGGCAGCTCGCCTGCCTGCGGGACCAGCCGCGACAGCAGGTCGCGGGACCGCGGGCCCTGCACCGCCAGCGCACCGATTCCCAGGCTGACCTCCTCGACCGTCACGTCCAGCCGCCCGACCCGGTCGGCGAACCAGGCGAAGTTGGGCTCGGCCGAGGTCAGGAGGAACTCGTCCGGGGCACGGTGCTGGATCACCCCGTCCTCCAGCACGAAGCCACGCTCGTCCAACCAGGTGGTGTAGTGGGCGTAGCCCGGCGGGCAGCGGCGGATGTCGCGCGCGAGCATGCCGGACAGGAAGCGCTCAGCGTCCCTGCCCGCGATCCGGTACTTGTAGAGCGGCGAGGTGTCGAAGATGCCGGCGCTGTTGCGCACGGCGAAGTACTCGAACTTGTCCGACGCCTGGTAGCGCGTCACCACCACGTGGCCGGACCAGTGCTGCCAGAGGCCGGTCTCGTTCAGGGCGCTGGTGCGCTCGTGGAAGGGCGTCGTGTGGATCATCGAGGGGCGAGCATACCGGGCCGTTGAGCCGAACAGGAACCTGCTCAGGACAACAGGAACTCCCAGGCGCCAAGGGCCAGGCTGATGCCGATGGCGACCAGTCCCAGCACCGCGGCGGCGGCGATCAGCCACCAGTCGCGCCCGGCCATGCGCTGCGGTCGAGCCACGCTGCGGCAGGGCAGGGCGCCGAAGCCGCGTGCCTCCATGGCGGTGGCGAGGCGGGTGGCGCGCCGAATGGCGCTGACCAGCAGGGCCAGCAGCTTCCCGAAATAGAGCTGCAGGGCCGCCAACGGGGAGCGTCCGGCCGCTACCCCCCGTGCCCGGCGCGCCAGCGAGATGGTCTGCCACTCACCGGCCATGACCGGCAGCTGCCGCACCGCGGCCAGCGCCCCCACCGCGAAGCGGGGCGACAGGTGGAGCTGCTGGATCAGCGAGTCGATCAGGTCGGTCGGGTCGGTGGTCGCGACCGCCAGCACGCCGGTGTAGGCAATCGCCAGCACGCGCAGTCCCAGCGCGATGCCGGATTGCAGGCTTTCGGCGCTCAGGCCCATCGGACCGATGCGAAACAGCTCGTCGCCGCGTGGCGGTCCGAACAGGGCGTTTGCCGCCGCCACCGCCCCAGCGGCGAGCAGGATCGGCCAGGTCCGCGCCAGCAGGGCCGGCCAGGGGAGCCCGGACAACCAGACGGAGCCGGCCAGGCCGGCCAGGATCACGACCGGCGTGACCGGATCGACCGATGCGAACAGCACCGTCATCAGCAGCAGCGCAGCCCCCAGCTTGGCCACCGGATTCGCGCGCGCCAGGGGGGCCTGCGGGTTCGGGCGGAGCGGGGTGAAGAGCCTCACGACGGTGCACCGCTGGCGGACGTGGCTGGCGTCAGGCGCAGGGTGCGGTCCGCCAGGGCGGTGGCGAAATCGCGATCGTGGGTGACGAACGCGATGGCGCGGCCGGAGTCGCGCAGGGCAGCGAGCAGGTCCAGCAGCTCGGTGGCGGTGCGGCGGTCCTGGCCGAAGGTCGGCTCGTCCAGGATCAGAACCGATGGCGCCGTGGTCAGCGCGGTGGCCACCGACAGCCGCCGCTTCTCGCCGCCCGACAGGGTGAAGGGATTGGCCGCCGCCAGCGGCTCCAGGTGGAGGCGGCTCAGCAATTCGTCGGCACGGCGACGCGCCACCGGCTCTGCCAGGCCGATCCGCCGCGGCCCGAGCATGAGCTCGTCGCGCACGCTGCCGGTCAGGAACTGGTGCTCCGGGTCCTGGAAGACGGTCCCCACATAGCGCACCAGCTCCTGGGCTGGCCAGCGCCAGATCGGCTCGTGGCCACGGCCCCGCGCCAGCGCCTCGCCGGCCACCACGATCCCATAGGTCGGTGGCAGCAGCCCGGCCAGCAGCATCGCCAGCGTCGACTTGCCGCTGCCGTTCGGCCCGGTGATGGCCACCGCCTCGGCGGCTCGCACCTGCAGGTCGGTGCGGGCCAGGGCGGAGAGTGCGCTGCCCGGGTAGCGGAAGGCGACCTGCTCGGCCAGCAGCAGGGTCTCCGGCTCGGGGCGGTGGCGGCGCGGCGGGGCAGGGAGCCGGCGATCGGGCACCCAGACCCCCGCTTCGGCCAGGGCGTCGCCGTGGCGGGCGAAGACTTCGTACGGGCGCCCATCGGCCATGAGTCCGCCGCCTGCCTCGATGGCGACCACGCGGTCGACCAGCGGCAGGGCGTCGGCGACGCGGTGCTCGACCATGACCAGCGTCAGGCCCAGCTGCTCGACGACCGATGCCACGACCTCGCGGATCGCGACCGCGCCGTCCGAATCCAGGTTCGCGGTCGGCTCGTCCAGCAGCAGCAACCCGGGGCGCAGGGCCAGCACGCCGGCGATCGCCAGGCGCTGCTGCTCACCTCCGGACAGGGCATCGGTCGGGCGACCGCGTCCGTAGCCGAAGCCAACCGCCTGCAGGGCCGCGTCCACCCGCGGCCAGATCGCGTCGGCCGGCAGGCAGCGGTTCTCGAGCCCGAAGGCCACGTCATCGCCGGCGCGGGCCATGATCAGCTGGCTCTCGGGGTCCTGGAAGACGAGCCCGGAGGCATCGCGCGCCAGCCGCGGATCCCGGCCGTCGACGCTCAGGCTGCCCTCCGCGTCTCCGGCGTTCGGGTCCAGCAACCCGGCCAGCGCCAGCAGCAGGGTGGACTTGCCGGCCCCCGACGGACCGATCAGGAGCACCCGCTCCCCCGGCTCGATCCGTAGGTCCAGGCAGCGCAGGGCCCAGTCACGCCGGCCGGCATGCCGCCAGCCCCAGCCGCGCGCCTCGATCGCGACGGGTGCGACGGCGGGCGCGGCTCGCGTCAGGTCAGGCCTCCGGTTGCTGCTCTCTTCCGGATGGGAAGGCGGCCAGTACGCCGGTCCGAGCCAGCGCCCGCACCAGCAGCCACGAGCCCAGGCCGGCGATGATCACGCCGCTGACCAGCATGAAGGCGCCGATGGTCAGCTGCACGCCAAAGGCGAGGTCCGGGTAGTAGATCGGCATGTCGTGCAGCCACTCGCCGACGGCCGCGCCGGCTCCGGCCAGCATCGCCACCGGCAGGGCGAAGGAGCGATAGAGGAACAGGGCGAAGGCCAGCTCGGCCCCGGCCCCCTGGATGGCACCCGAGAGGATCGCGTCCATCCCCCACACCGATCCCAGGATGGCCGAGACGGCGGCCGCCACGACCTCGCCGAAGACCGCCGCACCGGGCTTGCGGACGATCAGGCCGGCCAGCACCGCCGGCGCCAGCCACACGCCGGAAACGACATAGGCGGGCGGGTTGACCGCGCCGCTGAACAGGGCGCTGGTCAGCACGTTCCAGCCGGCGAACACCACACCGAAGGCGACCCCCAGCACCGCGGTCACCACGATGTCAACGGTGCGCCAGCCCTCCTGGGCGGCCGTCGATGAACTGCTCACGGATGGGCTCCTTCCTTGGTCTCAACCAGCAGCAACGTCCCGCCTTCCAGCGAGACCGATGCCGGCGAGTCCTCGACGATGTTTGACAGGCCGCGCGAGCGGCCGATTGAGAGCGTTTCGCCATTGAGCGGATAGCGCAGCCCCACGGTCCGGACGCCCTCCGCGTCTCCCCCGACTGGCAGCATCGTCACCAGGTCACCCGGCGCGCCCTCCAGCGCCACGCGGGACCCCGAGTGCAGGGCGCGCACCAGCGTTCCGCCGCGCACGATGCGCAGCTCGCACACCCCCGCCAGCTGGGGGTCGGCGAGCAGCATCAGGTTGGCCAGCTGGTGGTCGAGGCGGGGGCCGGCCAGCGCGCCCAGGATCACGACGTCATCGGCGCCGGCAGCGAGCACGCCTGCCAGCGCCAGCTCCGTGTCCGACGCATCCTTGGCGCTGGCGTGCCGCTCGATTGGGACGCCATCCGCCTCCAGCGCCGCGATCAGCGCGGGATCGGCGGAATCCAGGTCACCGACCACCAGGTCGGGCCGATGCCCGACCGAGGCCAGCCAGGCGGTGCCGCCGTCAACGGCCACCACCCGGTTCGC
The DNA here is from genome assembly GCA_036560125.1 of Candidatus Limnocylindria bacterium. Lineage (GTDB taxonomy): Bacteria > Chloroflexota > Limnocylindria > QHBO01 > QHBO01 > DASSCW01. The sequence goes on along the minus strand of DATBRW010000065.1, from coordinate 9,002 downwards.
GTCAGCCAGCCAGCGGACGTCGGCCGGATCAACCTCTCCGCTCGCCACCAAAACGGCTCGATTTGGCGTTGCCTTGCCTCCACATCGGTCCTTTGGTCGCCCGAGGCACGACAAACGGCGCACCTGCAGGCACGCCGTCGGCAACGATCCACATCGACTTCCTTCGCTGGCATGACCCAGATCAGGTTCGAGGGTCTGCGGCTCGCCGCACTCTCAGCGCACCCTGGCGCTCCCCTGTCGTTCTTCGGTTGTCGCGATGAGCGTAGCACGCTGCATCAGGGTCCCTCCGGCAGGCGCAGGCTGATTCGCGTCCGTTCCCCGGCGGCCTCGCCGACCAATGCCAGATCGAGCGTGTCCCCGTCAGGCGTCGTGAAGCGAATGACCGCCACGTTGCCACCGGGGAAGCGCTCCGTAACAACGAACCCCGCGGCAGGCAGGGCATCGAGGTAGAAGGCGTAGACCTCGGGCCCGACGGCATCGACCGTCCAGCCGGCGATGACCTCACGCTCCGTCGGGGGCGGATCGGCGGGCACCGCTTCCGGCATGACAGGCAGCTGGTCCGGCACGGCCGGAAGCGTGGGGAGTGCCGATGGCGTGCCCCAACTCGGCGTGTCGGACGGAGACGCCGCGCCGCTCGCGACGGACGTTCGGGTGGGTTCGGCCGTGGCACCCGGAGCGCTGCACGCCGCCGCGGTCGTGGTGGCGATGAGCAGGGCGAAGGTGCCCGCAACGGACCTGCGCATGTCGATCCTCCCATGGCGCCCGGGCGGCCGGGTCACGGCCACCCGGGCAAAACGGCTCACTCGGACAAGTTGGAGACGATGATCGGTACGTGGAACCCTCCCAGCAGGTTGTGGTCGAACCAGTGCACGCCGTGGGACAGCAGGTTGAATGTCTCGTCGTAGCTGCCCGGTGGCGCGCCGCCGCGGATCCCGAACGAGAAGCGGCCGATCTCGTCCGGACCCACCGCGTTCTGCTCGACGCGTGTGGCCAGCCAGCTGCTGGTCCAGTCGGATGCCGCGAACGGGCTGGCGTGCTGCGGCGGCTTCCAGGTACCGAGCACGATGCGTCCGGGCCAGGGTCCAGGCCGCCACGGCCGGCCGCCGATGTTGCGGAACTCGACCCAGTGCGCGATCGTGCGGCCCGGCCGCACGATCTCGGTGCCGCCATTGCTCTCCCGGTGGTAGCTGGCCGCAAACGGCACGCGACCGGGCCAGGTCGTCCACAGGCGGTTGAACATCGGGTCGCTGGTGAGCAGGAACTTGCCCGACTCGCGCAGGACCTCGAAGTGCAGGTGCGGCCCGAAGCAGAGACCGCTGCAGCCTGACAGGCCGACTTGCTCTCCGAAGACCACGTCCTCGTTGAAGGCGACGGCGATGCCGCCATCCCCCCGGCTGGCCAGGTGGTAGTAGAGCGTGTGCCGCCCGTCGTCATGCCGGACGCGCACGAAATTGCCGAAATTGCCGAACTGCTGGGTGCCGTAGCCTCCCTCCGTGTCGGCGACCACGCCATCCTTGGCGGCGGCCACCGGGCTCCGCAGCGGCATGGGATAGTCGAGCCCGGTGTGGTTGTCGTAAACGCGCCCGGGGTGTGGGTCCGCGTCGAACCAGGTCTTGCCGGTGTAGTCGAGCTGGATGCTCGCGCGGGGATCGCGGTCGACGCCGTACAGCAGCGTGACGTCGCGGTCGTAGAAGGGCAGGGTGTAGTCGTCGACGGCCTGGACCGATGCTGCCCCAAGCAGCTGGGTAGCCACCACCGCGGCCAGCATCAGCAATGCCCGCCGCACGCCCCGTGCGACGCGGCGACGAAGCAGCTCGCGGCTCATGGCGCGCAGTCCTCCCCGCAGCCAGCGAAGTCCAGCTGCGTGGAGAAGGTGGCGATCAGCTCGCCGTCCGGCTCGACCAGCTGCGTCCCCGTTGGCAGCTCCACCAGCAGTGCCTCGCCGTCGGCGGAGAAGCGCGGGTGGGTGCCGGCCGCGATGCGCTGGGCTCGACCAGCGGGTAGCCGCCGCAGATACACGGTGCCGGCCTCCTCCCAGGCGACGGCCGCCGCTGACCGATCGACAGCCACGTCCACCGCATCGGCCCCAAGATCGGCCAAGACGGTCGCCTTGCCGCCCGCCAGACGCAGCACCACCGTCCCGGCTGGTCGATGCGCGATCGCCGCCAGGCTGCCGTCGGCCATGGGCTGGGCGCCGTAGACCAGGGCCTCGGTCGTCATCGGCATCGCCGCGCCATCCGACATGACCCGGACCAGCTCGGACCGATACGGCGCTTCGACCGACGGCACCCGCAGCGCCAGGACCGACCCACCGGCCTCGACCACCGGCTGGCCGATGAACGGTCCGGCGGCGATCTGCTGAGCGGCGCCGTCGGCCGCCGCCACCCGCCACAGCGTGCCACGGCCGTCGATGGCCGCCAGCCACGACTGATCCGGCGCAAAGGCGGCGGCGATCAACCCGGGCAGCTCGACCTGCACCTGTGACCCATCCGCCCTCGCCATGATCAGTGCCGTGGTCTCCGGCCCGATCTGCCCGGCGACGGCGGCCGTGGCGGCATCGGGCGCTATGGCCAGGAGCTGATCGGTGCCAGCGCCCCGCGTCGCCGAGATGGTCGAGGGCACGCGGACCTCGGCCAGACCGGGGGCGAGGTCGTCGTGGCGGGCGATGACGATGGACTGGCCTGCTTGCACGGCCTGGGAGGACGAGATGCGCGACACGGCAGGGGCGCGCTGGGCCACCGCGCTGCCGAGCACTAAGCCCGAGGCAAAGGGCAGCAGGCCCAAGGTGAGGGCCAGCCGACGACGGGCGCCCCGAGCGGCGCCGAAGGGCGCATGGCGCGAGCGTCTCGTGTGGTACCGGCCAACGCGGCCGGCGCTCCCGCGCCGTGGGGCGCGGGCAATGGCGGTCATGACGGAACCTCCGTGGCGGGAAGCGCGGGAAAGGGATGGCGACGGACGTTCCTGTAGCGGCGGTGACTCCTTCGTGACGGGACCGGGTCGCACGCTAGCGAGCACCGCTTACCGCCGGCTTATCGGGCGATAATCGCCGCCCCATGCCCCCTCTCCTGCCCGTCGGTCTCCTGCTGCTGGCCGTGCTTGCCGCCGCCGGTGGGCTGGTCGCCATCCAGCGCTCCGGTGCCGAGCAGGCCATCGCGCGACGCCTGGCCGGCGCCCGGCAGGTGCGCCTGTCCGAGCTCTTCTCGATGAAGGACCTGCCCGCCCGCCCCGTTCGCATCGCCGGCCGCATCCGCTGCCCCGACCCACTCGTGAACGCGCGAGGCGAGCGACTGGTCGCCCGACATCGGGACGTGCAGGTCCAGCCGGGCGGCCGCGGCTGGCGGTCGATCGAGCGGATCCGCGAGTCACGCGGCTTCGAGCTGTGGGACCACGGTGGCTCCCTGCCGGTGGATCCAGCGCAGGCGGCCGAGCCGCTGGTCGTGATCCCGCATGTCTGGCGCGGCAGCACAACGGAGCTGCGGGACCCCCCACACCTGGCCGCCGTTGAGCGGCTGGGAGGAGGCCCCATGCCGGCGCGTTCGATCACCCGCACCGTGAGCGTCGTCGATCGGCTGCTGCTGCTGGCCAGCGTGGTGCGCGACGAGGCCGGCACGCTATGGCTCCGGCCGCCTGCGGGCGGATACGTGATCTCCAGCGTCGAGCTGGACGATGCCATGCGCCTGCTTGGCGGCCCGCACCGGCGCCTGCTGCTGGTGGGCTACGGCCTGCTGGGACTCGGCGCGCTCCTGGCTCTGGCGGCGGCGATCCTGTACGTCCTCGTCGGCTAGCGAGAACCTCGGTACGGGGGTCCATCGGTACCAACGGGGCATACGGCGCAGCGCCTTCCCACTTCTACCATCCGTTCACCGGTTCCTAACAGAACCTCCATTCGTTGAACTGGGGTGCGAAGCAACCAGGTGCCCACGCAATCGCGCGACCGCGGGACTGATCTCGATGGGCTGATCAGCGTTGCCCAGGCTGCCGGGCTGCTCGGCGTTCACCCGAACACCCTGCGCGCCTGGACCGATGCGGGCCGGTTGACCGCCTATCGCATCAATGCCCGCGGCGACCGCCGCTACCGGCGTGGTGATGTGGAGCTGCTGCTTGCCGAAGGCGGCGACGCGCCCGACTCCTTCCAGCCCTACGACAGCGGCACCTCGCGGCGGGAGGACGAAGCTGCCGTCTTCACGCGACTGGCGCAGGGCATCGGGCCATCCGCAACACCGGCTGCCATCTGCCGGAGCGCGATCGAGGTGCTGCGCACGACCCTGGGCGTCGCCCGAGCGGCGATCTACCTCGTGCACGAGGCGCGGGACATGCGCCTGGTGCTCGAGACCCATGCCGGCTACCACAGCCCGCCGCCGACCGCGCTGGATGCGTCATCCGTCGGCACCGGCACGGTGAACGTCCGCCGCGACGGCACACGAGCACAACTCTCGCTGCGCGCCGGCGGCGATCGGATCGGTGAGCTGATCCTGGAGGACGAGGCCGATGGTCCGCTGGCGGGGCTGAGCGATTCGTTCCTTCGCAACGTGGCGGGAGCCATTGCCGCCGACATCCTGAACGCGAAGGTCCTCGCCCGCGCCCGACGGGAGGTGAGCCGTTCGCGCGCGCTGCGCCACGTGACCCAGGAGCTGACCGGCCAACTGGACCTGGGGGCCGTGCTCGACGACATCGTCGACCGGACCCGCTCGCTGTTCGACGCCGAGAAGGCTGGACTGTGGCTGCTCGACGATTCGGATCATCCGTTCAGCCGCGCGGCCTCGCGCGGCCTCGGTGAGGAGTTCCACGCCCGCGTGCACGGCCTGACCCTGGGCGACGCCGCGGTCGGTGTCCGCGCCGTCCGGGAACGGCGCACGGCCGTCGTCCGCGAGGCTGACACGCGGGTCGGCGTGGGCGCGATGCAGGAGATGTATGCCGCCGAGGGAATCAAGACGGTCTGCCTGGTACCCCTGGTCATCAACAACCGCGCGGTGGGCCTGCTCGGTCTCTACCACGCGCGCGACCACGAATGGCCGGAGGACGAGCTGGCGCTGGCGCAGTCGTTCGCCAACCAGGCGGCGGTCGCCATCAGCAACGCGCGGCTGTATCGGTCCGTGGCCGACCAGGCGGCTCGTATTCGCTCGATCCAGGACCTGTCGGCCAGGTTGAATCGCCTGACCGATGTCCAGGCCATCGCCGACGCGATCGTGGCCGAGGCCAGCACGCTGGCCGCCTACCACGACATCCGCGTCTACACAGTGGAGTGGGAGCGCGGGGTCTGCGAGCCCATCGCCTTCACCGACCGGCTGTTGGGGGAAGGCGACTTCAAGGAGGCCCTCCGCGTGAACATCGGCGAGGGCTCGTTCACGGGCTGGGTGGCCGAGCATGGCGAATCGATCCTTGCCAACGACGCGCTGAACGACACGCGCGGGCTCACCATCGACGGGACCGATGACATCGAGGAGTCGATGCTGGTCGTGCCGATGCTGTTCGAGGGCCGATCGGTGGGCGTGATCGCCCTGTCGAAGCTGGGCAACAACCAGTTCAGCAACGACGACGTGCAGACGATGACCATCTTCGCCGGCTACGCGGCCCAGGCGATGGCCAATGCCGGCGCCTACGAACGGCTGGAGCTGCAGTCGGCCGAGCTGGCGCGGCAGCTGCAGTCGCAGCGCCGCCTGCTGGAGATCAACGAGCGACTGCTGTCGACCCTCGACCGGGCCGACGTGCTGGAGACGATCGCCGACGGCCTGAAGGCGGTGGTGCGCTACGACAACCTGTCGATCTATGGCGTCGACGAAGGGCAGCAGGTGCTGATTCCGGTGCTGACGCGCGAGCGGCACGAGGAGGAGGTGCGCCGCTACGTCGTGCCATTCGGCCAGGGGCTGATGGGATGGGCGGTCGAGCACGGGGAGCCGGTGCTGGCCAACGATGCACTTGCCGATGAGCGCGCGATGCAGATCCCCGGCACGCCGGACGACCCGGAGGCGCTGGTGGTGGTCCCGCTCATGGCCGACGGCGATGTCATCGGCTGCATGAACATCTCGCGTATCGGCGGACCGGAGATCTACTTCAGCGACGCCGACTTCGAGCTCGTCAAGCTGTTCGCCGGCCAGGCCTCAATCGCCCTGCGCAATGCAGACGCCCACCAGGCGATCGCCATGCGAGCCGAGACCGATGCGCTGACCGGACTGGGCAATCACGGCGCCTTCCAGCGGACGCTGGCCGACGTGCTCGGCCAGCCGGAGGCCGGAACGGAGGCGGACCGGCGCCGTGCCGCTCCGCCGGTTGGACCGGTGGCGCTGCTCATGATGGACCTGGATAACTTCAAGGCCTACAACGACCGGCTCGGCCATCCGGCCGGTGACGCGCTGCTGCATGCCATTGGCGCCGCCATCTACGGTTCGGCGCGCGGCGAGGATCGCGTCTTCCGCTATGGCGGCGACGAGTTCGCGGTGCTGCTGCCTGACGTCGACGCCCGGGCCGCCGAGGCGATCGGCGAACGGGTTCGCCTGGCAGTGGCGCGACTCACCGCCAAGGAGGCCGCTCGGGTGACGATCACGGTCGGCGTGGCCGCCTACCCGGATGACGCCGTCGACAAGAACGACCTGATCGCCGCCGCCGACATCGCCCTCTACCTGGGCAAGCAGTCCGGCGAGGATCGCGTCGTCCGGGCAGACGACGTGCCGCACGAGATGCGCGACCTGCGCAGCACGCTGGACCGGCTGGCGCGCGCCGCCCTGCTGCATCCGGACGACGCGCCCACGGTCGATTCCCTGGTCGAGCAGGCCGCCCTCCTCAGCCACGCCACCGAGCACGGCCAGGACACCGTCCGCGACGCCCTCCTGGGCGTTGCGCGCTCACTCGACGCACTGGATCCGGCGGCCATCGGTCATGGCGAGCGGGTCGGCCGGCTGGCGGGCCGGGTCGCCCGCAAGCTGGGTTGCGACGAGGCCGCAGCCGACATGATCGAGCTGGCCGCGCGGCTACAGAGCCTGGAGGGCGTCGGCGCCGATGAGCTCGAACCGATCCCCTCGCTGCGCGAGGTGGGCGAGATCGTGCGCTGGCATCGAGCCGGTGGGCCGCTGGACCAGGCGCCGCTCGGCGCGCAGGTGCTGGCGGCATCGAACGCGTACGACGCCCTGGTTGCCTCTCCGGACGGACCGCACGCCGACCGGCGCGCTGCGGTCGAGGAACTGGTCGCGGCGGCCGGACAGCGCTACGGCCCGGACGTGGTCCGGGCGCTGGCGGCCGTGGTCGGGGTCAAGCGGCGCACGCCGCGCCGGCGGCGCACCAGCGACGACGAGGCGGGGGTCCGCGGAGCGGCCTGACGACTCCGGGCGCGATGCTATGATCGCGCCTCCCTATGTCGAGCCACCTCCCCGCCGCCGCGCGCCCGGCATCACCCCGCCTGGCCGCCGCGATCCTGCTGGCGCTGGTGGCAGTGTCGGCGTGCGGCACGACCACGCCCAGTCCTTCCGCGAGCGCATCGGCCGCGGCGTCGCCGTCCGGTGCGGTGGCCAGCCCATCGGCCTTGCCCAGCCAGGCGCCGCCTACCCCACAGCCAACGCCGACCTACACCAATCCGCCGGACCCTGAGCTCGCGGGGCTGATCCCCACCCGCCTGCGCGGCGTGGCCGTCGAGGTGCCTGCGACCAGCGAGTTCGCCATCACGCCGGGCGATTTTGCCTCTGCGTACGGTGACCTGGGGCTGCAGTTCAAGGCCCTGCAGGTCGCGTTCGTGATCGATCCGCGACTGTCCCTCTACGCGGCGCGGGTGGAGCAGCCGCTGCCGACCACCCGCCAGCTGGAGCCATACCTCGAGACGGCCGGCCGCTACGTCGGCATCGCCGGGCTCCATCGCGAGCCGTGGCGGTATCGGAGCATCGGCGGGCGCGCGACCTGGGAGCGGCCGGAGGACAACGCCACCGCAGCCGGCACCCACATCTACACCTGGGCCGACGACGACTACGTCTTCCTGCTGATTGGCGTGGACGACCAGCTGAATCGCGCCATGTTCGCCGCGCTGCCGGGTGAGCGGGCGCCGGCCCAGACTCCGCGGCCGTCGCCCACCCAGGCTGCCGAGTCGCCGGAGGCCTCAGGCGCGGAGGCGAGCCCCTCCCCCTAGCCGCGCGCCGGTACCATCGCCACGGTGTTCGCCCGGATCGCCTACGGCATCGCCACGGTCGGCAGCCTGCTGGCCGTGATCCTGCGCGTGGTTGGCGCCGACGCCACCGTCACCTTCGTGGTGAGCGCGGTGGCCATCGGCGGGTTGGCATACATCCTCGGCCAGGCCACCGAGCAGCTCGGCGCCGCGGCGGGCCCGCGGATCGGCGGCATTCTGAACGCGACGGTCGGCAACGTGGGCGAGATCATCATCGCCGGCTTCCTGATCGTGAACAACGAGCTGGACGTGGTGAAGGCATCCATCACCGGCTCGATCGTCGGCAACCTGCTGCTGGTCCTGGGCGCGTCGCTGCTGGTGGGCGGGCTGAAGAACGGAATCCAGCGCTACGACGCCCAGGCCACCGGCATGAATGCCGCCAGCCTGATCCTGGCAACCATCGGACTCATCGTGCCGGCCACCTTCGCCGCCATCCTGAACGCGGGCGCCGAGACGGGCGAGGGCTCGCCGGTGTTCTTCAACCTGGAGGTGCTGTCGGTCGGGGTGGCCGTGGTGCTGCTGCTGACCTACGCCGCGCAGACCTACTTCTACTTCTCGACCCCGGAGGCCACGGCGCCGGGTGAGCGCGACCGCGAGGAACCGGCCGAATGGAGCGTGCGGCGCTCGCTGGTGGTGCTCATCGGCTCCGCCGCCGCCCTCACGGTGGTGTCCGAGATCCTGGTGCATTCGCTGGACCCCATGGTCGAGGCGGTGGGCATCAACAAGTTCTTCGTCGGCATCATCCTGATCCCGCTGATCGGCAACCTGGCCGAGCACGTGGTGGGCGTGACGCTGGCCTACAAGAACAAGATGGACTTCAGCCTTGTCACCTCGCTCGGCTCGGCTACCCAGATCGCCC
>DATBRW010000064.1:0-2065 GCA_036560125.1 Candidatus Limnocylindria bacterium | reverse complement strand
TGAGGAAGAGGATGGCGGCCAGCTCCAACGTCCCCCATCGCGGACCACGCTCGACGACGGGCGCCGGGAGTGGCGTCCCGGCGGGCGCTCCATCGCCGCCAGTCTCGACAGCCCCGATCTCCTCTGGCGCGCCGAGCCGTTCGAGGACGTTCCGCGCCGTAACCTCGTCGCGGCTGCCGGCCTCGGCCAGCGCCGTTTCGATGTGATCGTGGACCTCGGCGATCAGCTCCCCCCGGCGATCCGCCGGCAGCGGCTGCGCCGCCGCCTCGAGCCGGCCCATGTACTCGCTGACGAGAGCCTCGGCTTCCAAAGGTGCCTCCTTAGCTCGCCGCGGCGAGGATGGCGTCGACGGCATCGCGGAACCTGGCCCAGTCGCGCGTGAAACCATCCAGCGCCCGCCGGCCACCGTCCGTGATGCGGTAGTAGCGGCGCGGCGGCCCGGCGTCGGACTCGCGCCAGGTGGTGGTCACCAGGCGGTCACGCCGGAGCCGGGAGAGCAGGGGATAGATCGTTCCCTCGCTGGTCACCAGCTCACCGGCGCGCGACAGCTCCCGGACGATGTCGAACGCGTACGACTCGTCATCGCGGACCACGGCGAGCACGCAGTACTCGAGCACGCCACGTCGCAGCTCGGTGAGCGGGTTTCGTGTCTCGCCCGGTACCATGCCACACAAGATAATGGGTGACGCTCCGATGTCAAGCCCACCGCTTGGCAGGTTCGAACAGACGTTCTATTCTGTCGGTTCCCGATGCCCGACCAGTACTGCGAGCTCCACGCCCACTCGAACTTCAGCTTCCTGGACGGTGCCAGCCATCCGGAGGAGCTGATCGGGCGGGCGGCCGTGCTGGGCATGCCGGCGCTGGCCGTCACCGATCATGCCGGCCTGTACGCCGCCGTTCGGCTCTGGAAGGCCGCGGCCCAGACGCGCACTGAGGCTGCCCGTGACGCCGGCCTCTCCCCGGTGTCGGCCATCGTGGGGCTGGAGCTGGCGATCCCCGCCGACGAGCGCTCGCTGCGCCTTGCGCGCCGGGGGCGGAAGCTGAACAACCCGCTGCGCGGCGAGAAGGCCAGCCGCGGCTGGCCCGGCGAATTCCACGCCGGACCGATGCCGGGCGACCACCTGGTCCTGCTCGCCCGCGACGGCACCGGCTACGCGGCGCTGTCGCGGCTCGCCTCGCGTGGTCACCTGGCGGGGGAGAAGCAGTTTCCCGTCTTCGAGCGCGCGCTGGTGGAGGCCGCCCTGGACGAGGCGCGCGGCCACCTGGTCGGCCTGTCGGGCTGTCGCTGCGGGGAGGTGCCACGCCAGCTGCTGGCCGGCGACCCGGAGGCAGCGCTTGCCGCCGCACAGGCCTGGGCGGGCCACTTCCCGGATGGCGACTTCGCGGTCGAGCTGAGCCACCACCTGCAGCCGGACGACGACTGGCTCATTGGCCAGCTGGCCGAGCTGGCGGAGCGCGCCGGCCTGCCCACGGTGGTGACCAACGAGGTGCACTACGCCGATCCAGGCAGCCACCGACTGCAGGACGCGCTGGTCTGCATCCGCCACGGCGCCACCCTGGACGAGGCGCGCGAGCTGCTCCTCCCCAACGCCGAGTACCGGCTCAAATCGGGGACCGAGCTCGCGCGCATCGGTCTCGGGCTGCCGGACGAGCGCAGCCAACGCGCCTGGGCGGACGGCCTGGCGCAGGCAGCGGCCATCGGCCGGTCGTGCCGGCTGGACCTGGACTTCGAGCGCTATCGGTTCCCGGGCTTCACGGTCCCCGAGGGCGAGACGTCGTTCTCATACCTGTACCAGCTTGCGCACGAGGGCTTACGGCGCCGTTATCGGCCCATTACCAAGCAAGCCGTCAAGCAGCTGGCGCATGAGCTGGACATCATCGAGCGCACCAACCTGGCGGAGTTCTTCCTGATCGTCTGGGACCTGATGGAGTTCGCGCGCAAGCGCGGAATCATCGGGCAGGGCAGGGGGAGCGCCGGCGACTCGATCGTGGCCTACTGCCTGGGCATCACCAAGGTCGATCCGATCGAGCACAAGCTCCTGTTCGAGCGCTTCATCAACGAGGC
>DATBRW010000063.1:0-4581 GCA_036560125.1 Candidatus Limnocylindria bacterium | reverse complement strand
CGCAGCCTGGAGGCGGCCATCATCGAGACCGCCGCCGCCTTCGGCGTGGTCGCGGGCCGCATCGAGGGCCTGACCGGCGTCTGGGTCCAGGATCAGCGCAAGCTGGCCGCCATCGGCGTGCGAGTGCGCCGCGGCGTGACGACCCACGGCCTGGCCCTGAACGTGAACACCAAGCTGGCCTGGTTCGACGAGATGGTCCCGTGCGGCATCCGCGACAAGGAGGTCACCAGCCTGGCCCGCGAGCTCGGCCATCCGGTGCCGATGGAGGCTGTCGAGGACGCACTGGCGACCGCCCTGGCCCGCGCCCTCGGCCTGCGCCTGGCCGATGGGGCGCCCGGCTTCGCCGGCCCCGCGGGCGCGACCGAGCAGTGAGCGACACCACGCCCATGGTCGAGCGCGGCCAGGGAGCGGCCAACCACGCGCCGCGGATCGAGGTCGGCGCCTTTCCGCCATGGGACACCAACGCCTACCTGGTCTGGGACGGGACGTCGCCGGAGGCCCTCATCCTGGACCCCGGCATGAGCTCGACCGCAAGCCTGGTCGAAAGCGCCGCAGCCAACGAGCTGAGGGTTCACCTCATCGCCAACTCGCATGGCCACATCGACCACATCTTCGACAACGGCCCGCTGAAGCGCGCCACCGGCGCCCCGCTGGCCATCCACCCGGAGGATGCGTATCGGCTGGACGGCCGCAACAACTACGGGATGGAGATCGAGCGCGCCACCGCCGAGCGCGAGCTGCACGAGGGCGATCGCGTCGAGGTCGGCACCCTGTCGTTCCAGGTGCTGCACACGCCCGGGCACACGGAGGGATCGGTCTGCATGTACGAGCCAACGCACCGGCTGCTGCTGGCGGGTGACGTGCTGTTCGCCGGCTCCTTCGGCCGCACCGACCTGCCGGGCGGTGACGACGCGGCCATGGTCGAGTCGCTCGCCAGGCTGGCACGCGACCTGCGCGACGAGGTGCGGGTGCTGCCCGGCCACGGTCCGGAAACGACGATCGGACGGGAGCGGCCGTGGATGGAGCGCATCGCCGCGGCCGGGAGGCTGATGGTCCCCGGCTGACCCGCCGACGCATGGGTCTAGCATTCGACACACAGGAGGTGCTGAGCGACAGATGGCCAAGCTGAGGATCACCAGGCTCGGGCACGGAGGAGTCCTGTACCGATCGCCCGGCGACAAGTGGGTCTGGGTGGACCGATGGACCGGCGCCCCGACCTACGCCGACGCCTACCGCACGGCCGAGCAGGTCGACGTGGTGGCACCGACCCACGGCCATTTCGACCACGTGGGCGACGACGCCTCTGACGTCGTGGAATTGGCACGGGCTGGCGGCACGGTCATCGGCTCACATGAGATGAGCCTCTACCTCGGCGAGAAAGGCGTCGAGGCGGTCGGCATGAACAAGGGCGGCACGTTCGAAGCCGCCGGCATCCGCTTCACCATGGTCCACGCCGACCACTCCGGGGCCGTGACCCTGACGGGTGGCGGCCCGACCAGCCGCGAGGTCGGCTGCTGGGGCTGGATCATGCATTTCGAGGACGGCACCTGCGTCTACCACACCGGCGACACCGACCTGTTCGGCGACATGGCGCTGATGCGTGAGCGCTGGTCGCCGTCGATCGCGATCATGCCCATCGGTGGGCACTACACCATGGGGCCGACGGATGCCGCGCGAGCGGTTGGCCTGATCGGCGCCCACACCGTGATCCCCGTGCACTACGGCACGTTCCCTATCCTGGCCGGCACGCCCGACGAGTTGGCGGCCGAAACATCGGCTCAGGTGGTTGCGCTGGAGCCGGGTGAGACATGGGAGGCATGACATGTCACTGATTCTCGGAATCCTGGCCGGGCTGCTGGGCAGCCTGTTCGGCTCGGCTGCGAAGGCGGGGGCCGCCATGGGCCGCGCCCAGTTGGCGGGCGAGCCGATGCCCGACGTGATGAACCTCAGCGGCTCCCCGATCGCCGGCGTGGTCGGCGGTGTGGTCGGAGCTGTGGCAGGCCCCCGGACGGCGTTCTGGCTGGGCGCCGTGATGGGCGCGGCGGGCGTCGACCGCTTCGACGCGTTCCTGCTGAAGCAGGTGGGCATCGACATGGACGCGATGGTGGCCAAGGCAAACGTGGCGGCACAGTCGGCCGCCGGGGAGTATGCCGAGGCCGCGGGGCAGTGGGTCGGCGAAGTGGCCGATGCCGCCAACCAGGCCACCGCGGAGGCCGGCGACGCTGCGGAGAAGGCCGCCGAGGAGGCCGGCTAGCCAACGGTGGCCGCGGCCAAGGCCACGCTGCGGGTCTACCTGGAGCGCGGCGACAAGCGAACCTTTGCCGGCGCTGTCGACTGGCCCGGCTGGAGCCGATCAGGCAAGGACGATGAGCAGGCCGTCGAGGCCCTGCTGGCCTACGCGCCGCGTTACGCGCGCGTGATCAAGCTCGCCGGGCTGAAGGAGAAGGTGCCCGATGCGGACGCAACGGTCGACATCGTCCAGCGGCTGTCCGGTGGTGGGGGCACCGACTTCGGCGTGCCCAGCGAGGCGACCAGGCAGGACGCCGAGCCGCTGAATGGCAAGGAGCTCGAGCGCCAGCGGGCCCTGCTGGAAGCCAGTTGGAAGGCCTTCGACGCAGCCGCCCGTTCAGCCAAGGGCAAGAGGCTGCGGCTCGGGCCGCGCGGCGGAGGGCGCAACGTGGCCAAGATGACCGGACACGTGCTGGAGGCCGAGATCGCCTACCTGGGTGCGCTGGGCAGCAGGCCGCCGAAGGCAGCGGCCAAGGACGAGATGGCGGCGGTCCGCAAGGCCTGCCTCGCCACCCTGGATGCCGTCGCTAACGGCCGCCCGATCGAGAACCCGCGCAACACCAAGCGGCCTTGGAGCCCGCGCTACTTCGTCAGGCGCTCGGCGTGGCATGCCCTCGATCACGCCTGGGAGATCGAGGACCGGATCGAGGACTGACGCGCCCTACGCGCCGGCCTGTAACACCGATTCGACGACGATGTGCCAGACCAGGAGGGCGCCGAGGCCGATGGCCACCAGGCCGACGGCGACGTTCGGTGCCAGGGCGCGGACCGTGACAACCGCCTGCAGCGTCCCGTCACGACGCTCCCAACCGAGGCGCAGCAGCGGTGCAACGGCCGCGACCGCGGCCAGCGCCGGCGCCAAGACGAGGAGCAGATCGACGGCGCGAACGCTGGTCATCGCCGCCTGGATCGGCGCCACGAGGTCGCGGACGGCAGTGAGATTGAGCTCGTAGGCCAGCATCGACGACGCCACGAAGAAGAGGGTCGGCAGGATCAGCAGCGCGCCGACCACGGCGAAGGCGGTGGGATGACGCCAGGCGGGACGAATGGTCATGACGGTGTCTCCTTGCAGGGCGCGGCGTGCGGCGGCGGAGCGAAGCGCGAATCCGCTCGACGCCACGTCGAACAGCACTCGCGGGGTGAGCGGAACGTCAGAGAGCAGGTCGAGCAGCTCGTTGCCGTAGCGCTCGCGCCAGGCACGCGGGTAGCAGCGCAGCAGCAGGCGGCCGAGGCTGTCATGTCGAACGCTCATGCGCCGACCCGCTGCAGTCCCGTCCGCACGGCCCGGTTCAGGCCGCCGAGCCTGCCCTCCAGGACGCGGCGGCCACCGGGAGTCAACCGGTAGGGCCGCCGCCGGCCCTCGCTGGGCAGCGGCGCGACGTGGCCTTCCTCTTCCAGACGGCTGAGCGCCCCATACAGGGTGCCCGGTCCGAGCCGCACCCCGGCGAAGTCGGCAATGTCGAGCAGCATGGCGTGGCCGTGCTTCGGCCCGCTGGCGAGGCTGATCATCAGCAGCAGGCCAGGATCGTTGGTTGGCGCGGGATTAGACATGGCTCGTCATCGGCTCGTTCTACTACGTGGCGCGTAGTATCGGACCGCCGCGCTCGGCCGTCAAGCCCGGTCCTCATTTGGGAGCGGCGGAATGACGGCGGTAGAATCGGAGCATGCCCCCATCGGACGAGGTCCTTGTCCACGCGCGCGATCTGACGAAGCGCTTCGGCGAGTTCACGGCGGTCAACGCCATCGATTTCGACGTGCACGTGGGCGAGGCGTTCGGCTTCCTTGGGCCGAACGGCGCCGGCAAGACCAGCACCATGCGCATGATCGCCTGCGCGTCGCCGGTGACGTCCGGCGAGCTGACCGTGATCGGCATGGATCCGCGCCGGAATGCGCCACAGATCAAGGCACGCCTGGGCGTGGTGCCGCAGCTCGACAACCTGGACGCCGAGCTCACGGTGCGCGAGAACCTGGAGATGTACGCGCGCTACTTCGACATCCCCGACGCGGTGGCCCGCGCCCGCACCGATGAGCTGCTGGATTTCGTCCAGCTCTCCGAGCGCGCCACCGATCAGGTGGAGCCGCTCTCGGGCGGGATGAAGCGCCGACTGACGATTGCCCGCTCGCTGATCAACGAACCGGAGCTGATCATCTTGGACGAGCCGACCACCGGCCTTGATCCGCAGGCGCGCCACCTTCTCTGGGAGCGGCTGTACCGCCTGAAGCAGCGCGGTGCGACGCTGATCATCACCACCCACTACATGGACGAGGCCGAGCAGCTCTGCGACCGGCTGG
>DATBRW010000062.1:0-5561 GCA_036560125.1 Candidatus Limnocylindria bacterium | reverse complement strand
AGCTCCCAAGCTGAGGGCGCGAAGACCTCCGCCGGCGTGCCGTCGGCCAGGACCCGGCCGCCACCCATGACCACCACCCGCTCGAACTCGGCGGCCACGAACTCCATGTCGTGGCTGATGGCGATGACGGTGCGCCCTGCCGCCCGCGCTTCGCCCAGGGCATGGCGCACCCGCTCCACGCCGGCCACGTCCTGGCCGGTGGTTGGCTCGTCGAGCACCAGCACCGGTGTCCGCATGGCCAGCACCGAGGCCAGCGCCAGCAGCTTCCTGCGTGAGGCGCCCAGGTCATAGGGGTTGGTGCGCGCCGCCTCGGCCAGCCCCACCGCGGCCATGGCGTCTTCGACCGCCGCTCGCAGCTCGTCGCCGCGCAGCCCGATGTTGCGTGGCCCGAACTCGATCTCGGAGCGCACGCTCCCTGCGAAGATCTGGCGATCGGGGTCCTGGAAGACCAGGCCCACGTCGCGGGCCAACTGGGCCACCGTGCGACCGGCCGCATCCTGGCCATCGACCAGCACGCGCCCCGTGGTCGGCCGCAGCAGGCCATTCAGGTGGCGCACCAGCGTCGTCTTGCCGCTGCCGTTCTGGCCGACCAGGGCCACCACCTCCCCGGGACCGATGGTCAGCGACACCTCGTCCAGGGCACGCACCTCGCCCTGCTGGTAGACGTGGCTCACCGATTCCAGGCGCAGCTCCGGGGCGCCGCGCGAGGTCATGCCTCGACCGCCTGTCGCAGCCGTTCCTGCTCCGCGTGCGGCAGGCCGGCCGCCTGCGCAGCGCGCCGCAGCCGGACGCCGGCTGGCGCGGCCACCCCCAGCTGATCGAGTCGCCGATCGGCCAGCACCTCGGCCGCCGGCCCTTCCAGTGCCACGGCGCCGACGGCGATGACGACCACGCGGTGGCAGATCTCCGCCAGCAGGTCGGTCTTCTGCTCCGCGATCAGGATCGACGCGCCGCCGTGCGCCAGGCGGGCGAGGGCGTCGGCCACCAGGCGGCTACCTGCCGGGTCCAGCTGTGCGGTCGGCTCGTCGAGCACCAACAGACCGGGCCGCAGGGCCAGCAGCCCGGCGATGGCGACGAGCTGCTGCTGCCCGCCGGACAACCGTGCCGGATTGCGGGGGGCGAGTGGGTCGATGCGCAGGGCGGCGAGCGCCTCATCGGTGCGCTGGATGACGTCGTCGCGCGGCAGTCCCAGGTTCATCGGTCCAAAGGCGACCTCTTCGTAGACGGTGTCCGCCACCCCGGAGAGCTGCGTCGCCGGGCTCGCGAAGGCGATCCCGATCCGCCCGGCCAGCTGGTGGATGGGCAGTGGGGCGGCGTCCTCGCCGTCGAGCAGCACCCGCCCGGTCAGCGTCCCGCCCACGGTGCGTGGCGCCAGGCCGCTCGCGACCAGGCAGAGCGTCGTCTTGCCGGCCTCCGAGGGACCGGCCAGGCCCACGACCTCGCCGTCGGCCAGGGTCAGGCTCACGTCCCGCAGCGACGGTCTCGCGGCCCCGGCATACCGGTAGCTGACGGACTCCAGGACCAGCATCAGGCAGCCACCCCGATCAGCCTAGCCACGGCAGCCAGCCCGCGGCTCTGGCCACCACGATCAGGACGCCGCCGGCCAGCAGCAGCCAGCGGGCAGCGGCCTGCTGGCCGGAGTCGGGCGGGTGCCAGAGCAGCGTCCGTCGTCCAGGCCGCGTGAAGCCCCGCGCCTCGAGCGCCATGGTCCGTTCCTCGATCTCGCCGATCGAGCCGAGGATCGCCGGCCCGACGATGGGGAGCACGCCGCGCAGCCGCCTCAGGACGGAGCCTTCCGTGTCCAGGCCACGGGCGCGCTGCGCGGCCGTGATCTGGCCGGCGCGCTCCACCATGGCGGGCACCGTCTGGACGGAGGCGTTGGCGACAAACGTCAGCCGCGCGCTCACTCCGCGCCGCTCCAGGTCGACGACGAGCTCTGCCGGCCGGGTGGTCAGGTAGAAGAGGGTGATCGCGCCGGATATCGCCAGGATGCGTGCCAGGATCTCGAGCGCGAAGACGAGCCCCTCGGCAGTGGCGGTAATCGGACCGATCCGGAACAGGACCGTCTGCCCGCCGGGAAAGAAGAAGACGTTGACGAGCACCACCGAGATCGCGATCGGCAGCGACAGCAGCAGCGTGGCGCGGACAAGAGGCCTGGCCACGCCAGCGCCGATCGCTGGCACCAGGACGGCCCCGAGCAGCAGGATGATCGGGCCGACCAGTCCGCCAATGGCGACAGCGACCACGGCCGTGACGGTCGCCAGCGTTGCCTTCGTGAGCGGGTTGAGCCGATGGAAGCCGCTCGGTCCCGGCCGACCTAGAAAGTCGGGGACGCCTCGGCCGGCCGGCTCACGATCGCTCAGGCGGTCGCCCCCTGCAACTCTGCTGACTCCTCGGCGGACGGGTCAACCTCCGCGAGGAGCCGTTCGCCCTGCGGGAACCGAGCGATCGTGCGGCGGGCCATGGCCGAAACGATGAGGTAGACCACGAAGAAGGTGGTGATCTTGTCGATTGGGTCGCTGATGAGGCCCTGCCCCAACGTTGCCGCGCCGATATCCGCGCCGCCCTGGCGGAAGGCGGCGACGAGGAAGTCGGTGCCGGAGCCGGTCACGCCACCGAACACGCCGGCCGCGATCGGCGCACTGATCAAGGCGGCCACGATGCCCGTCGTCATCCCGATCACGACGACATAGGTCGCGGTCAGGTCGCGCCGAATGATGAGCAGCGCGAATAGCCCGATCACCGTCGCCACGACCATGGCCAGCGCCACCCAGCCGAGAACCACGAAGATCGCGTTGTCGGAGCTTGGGGTCACGCTGGTTGGGCCAATGATGGCGGTGTAGCCGAGGTAGGCGAGATATGCCAGGCCGCCGATCACGACGGCGGTGATCGCGCCACCGACCACGAGCTGACCGACGGGGCGCCCGACGCGCGGGCGCAGCAGGCCGCGGCCGCCGGCGATTCCGGCAAGCAGGCCAATCACGGCGGCGACGATCGCGAACGCGGCGGCGGGTGGGTACTGGAAAGGCGGCGGGATCACGTACGCCCACAGGATGTTGGCCAGGAACCCGGTCGCTGCACCTGCCAACGGACCGGCCAGGACGCCGACGAGAATCGTGCCGATCGAGTCGAGGTAGATCGGGATCTTCAGCGCCGCGGCGACCGTCTGTCCCAGGATGATGTTCAACGCAATGGCGACCGGCATCAGGATGATGGTCCGTGTGGTGAACTCGCTGGTGACTGAGGCGATCGTGCCGGTCTGAATGCGCTCAACGACCAGGTACACAGCGATGGACACGAGCAGCGCCACACCGAGAATCAGGGCCAGAACGTCGGCCACCTGCTGGAACGCGAAATAGATCGGATCGGCCTCGCCGCTGTCGGGTATCCCCCCTGCCACCGCGATGCCGACGGCGGTGACCAGCGCGAATGTGACAAGGGCCGCTACCCATCGAACGAGCATGCTGTCCTTCCTCCGGTTTGCGGGTCTGCAGTAGCCGGGCTACGAGGTACTGACGGCGCGGGCCAGGCGTTCGAGCAGCTCGGCCTTCATGGCCTCCGGCTCGATGGCGGTTGCGATCTCGATGGTGGGCCGATTGGCCTCCTCCGAACGGTACAGGCTGCCGGCCAGCTGCGGGTCGGCCCGCGTGTCACAGGCCAGGCGCTCGGTGACGACCTCGGTCACCAGCTCCGGCCTCAGCAACGCGCCGATGAGCGTCACCGGATCATGAAGGTAGCAGCCGTCGATGCCGTCCGCCTCCTTGTGAAAGCCCACGTAGAAACGGACGGCGTCACGCACCACGCTGGCGAGATGGGTGTCCGGCAGGGCGCGCAGGTCCTCCATGGTGAAGACGATGTCCTGGGTCGCATCCAGTGGAAACATGCGGTCGATCACGCCGGCGCGCAGGCACGCCTCGGCCGCCTCCGGGTCCACGCAGGCATTCCACTCACCGGTCTCGGTCGTGTTGCCGCGCTCCTCCAGCGTGCCGCCCATCCAGACCACCTGGCGTGCGCCACGGGCCAGATCGACGCCGTTGTTGGCGGCCGCGGCCAGGTTGGTGAGCGGCCCCAGCGCCACCACGGTCATCTCGCCGGGGTGACGGCGGATGTGCGCGCCCAGGTAGCGCGCCGCCGGGATGGGCGTGTACTCGGTGCTCCCTAGCTTGCGGTCCTCGCCCCGTAGCTCGACGTAGCCGGTGCCGGTCGGCCCATGCGTCTCCGGCGCGGTTCGGAGCCTGCGTTGCAGCGGTCGCGCGGCCCCGATGCTGACTGGCACGTCCGCGCGCCCCACCATCTGCAGGATCTTGCCGGTGTTCCGCGCCACGTGGTGGATCTCCACGTTGCCTGCCACACAGGTCACGCCGCGCAGGTTCAGCTCCGGGGCGGTCGCCGCGATGAGCAGGGCGACCATGTCGTCGATCCCCGTGTCGACGTCCAGGATGAGCGGCAGCCGCTCGCCCGCCTCCGGCCGCGCAGGCATCGGCTCCATCGGCTCCAATCCTACTGTGGCCACCCGCCGGCACGCCCCAGCTTGCTGACCGGCTCGTTGCGGCCGAGGGAGGTCCAGATGAATCGGGCAGCCTCCAGCACGCCGTCCAGGTCGACGCCGTGGCGCAGCCCCTGGCGGTCGAGCAGGTAGACGAGGTCCTCGGTGGCCAGGTTGCCCGCAGCGCCCGGCGCGAACGGCGAGCCGCCGGTCCCCCCGGTCGAGGCGTCGAAGGTGGTGACACCGGCCTCCACCGCGGCGATCACGTTGGCAAGCGCTGTGCCGCGCGTGTCGTGGAAGTGCAGGCCGATCATGTCCGAGCCGATGCCGGCGGCGGCCAGGGCTCCCAGCACCCGCTTGACGTCGGTGGGTGCCGCGACGCCGACCGTGTCGCTGATCGCCAGCTCGTCCACGCCCATGGCGCGCAGGCGCTCCGACACCGCCACCACGGCGCTGGCATCCACCTCGCCCTCGTAGGGGCAGCCAAAGGCGGCGCTCACGTAGCCGCGGATCCACCAGCCGCGCTGCCGGGCTTCGGCCGCGATCGGCTCGAAGGCGGCCAGCGACTCCTCCTGGCTCATGCCGATGTTGTGGCGCACGTAGGAGTCGGTGGCGGCGGTGATCAGGCAGATGGCGTTCACGCCCGCGGCCACGGCGCGCTCAAGGCCGCGCTGGTTCGGCACCAGCACCGGGTAGCGCACGGCAGCTCGCCGGTCGAGCGCTTTCAGCAGCTTCTCCGCGTCGGCCAGCTGCGGGATCGCCTTCGGGGAAACGAGCGAGGTCGTCTCGATCTCGCGCAGCCCGGCATCGGCCAGCATGGCGATGAAGCGCAGCTTGTCCTCGGTGGCGACGATCGTCGGCTCGGCCTGCAGGCCGTCGCGGGGGCCGACTTCGTAGATGCGGACGTCGACGGCAGTCACGGGGCCGATTCTAGGTCGGCGCTCGCCACGACCTCGGCCAGCAGGTCCCCGCGCTGCACCTGGTCGCCCTCGCGCACCACGACGTTGCCGACCACGCCGGCGATCGGTGTCGTGACGGCGTGCTCCATCTTCATGGCCTCGATCACCACCACGGT
>DATBRW010000061.1:0-7777 GCA_036560125.1 Candidatus Limnocylindria bacterium | reverse complement strand
TTGATCGGCACTTCCAGCTTCTTGTTGGACAAGGTGCGCGGCACGCCGGGCACCGCCACGATCCGGTCGGGCACATGGCGCGGGGAGAGGCTGGTGCGCAGCGCGGCGCGGATGCGGTCCTCGAGGGCCTGATCCAGGACGGCCTCCGGACGGAGCGCCACGAACAGGATGAGCTGGTCGGACTCGTCAAGGTGGATGACCACCGAATCGGCGACCTCCGGCATTCCCTCCACGACCGCATAGAGCTCTGAGGTCCCAACCCGCACCCCGCCGCGGTTGAGGGTGGCGTCCGATCGGCCGGTGATCACGCACGAGCCTCGCTCGGTAAGGGTGATCCAATCGCCGTGGCGCCAGACGCCGGGAAACTCGGCGAAATAGGCGTCTCGATACCGGGCGCCGTCCGGATCGTTCCAGAAGGCGACCGGCATCGACGGCATCGGCTTGCTGATCACCAGCTCGCCCTGCTCCCCGACCAGCGGCCAACCGTCCGGCGAGAACGCCTCGACCGCGCAGCCCAGGTGACGGCAGCTGATCTCGCCCTCCCAGACCGGCACCATCGGCGAGGCCCCGACGAAGGCCGTGCACACATCGGTCCCGCCAGAGACGGACTGGAGATGGACCGATGGGCTGACCGACTCGTACACGTAGCGGAATCCTTCGACCGGCAGCGGGGCGCCGGTGGATCCCAGCCCCCGCAGCGCCGACAGGTCGGCGATCTCGCCAGGCGCCAGCCCGTCCTTGCGGCAGGCCATCAGGAACGGGGCGCTCGCACCGAAGTAGGTCACGCCCTCCTCGCCGGCCATGCGCCATAGCGCGCCCAAATCGGGATCGGCCGGGGAGCCGTCGTACAGCACGATCGCCGAGTCGACCAGCAGCCCGGACGCCAGGTAGTTCCACATCATCCAGCCGGTTGTGGTGAACCAGAAGAACCGATCCGCCGGGCCCAGGTCGTGGTGCAGGGCGTGGATCTTCAGGTGCTCCAGCAGGATGCCGCCGTGGCCGTGGACGATCGGCTTGGGCAAGCCGGTGGTGCCCGAGCTGTAGAGGATGTAGAGCGGGTGGTCGAAGGGGACCTGCTCGAAGGCCAACGGCCCGGGCTCGACCAGCAGGGCGTCCCACGTGATCGCACCGGGAATGGTCGATTCGCCTGGGCGGAGGTACGGGATCTCCACCATCGCGTGGAGGCCGGGAAGCGCGGCCCGCACGGCGGCGACCTCCTCGGCGCGCTCGACGGTCCGCGGACCATAGCGATAGCCGTCCACCGTCAGCAGCACCTTGGGCTCGACCTGGCTGAAGCGATCGACCACGCTGCGCACGCCGAACTCCGGCGCACACGACGTCCAGATGGCGCCCAGGCTGGCCGTGGCCAGCAGCGCGACCAGCGCCTCCGGCACGTTGGGCAGGTAGCCGGCCACTCGGTCGCCGCGACCGACGCCAAGGCGCTCCAGGCCCGCCCGGGCGCGAGCGACCTGGTCGCGCAGGTCGGCAACGGTCAGTGTCAGCCGGTCGCGAGTCTGCGAGCGTGCAACCACCACGACGTCGGACGGGTCGCGATGGCGCAGGCGCAGGGCGTGCTCGGCCCAATTCAGGCTGGCGCCGGGGAACCATCTGGCGCCGGGCATCCGCACGTCGGCGAGCGGGGAGTCCACGGGCGTCGAGGAGCTGACGCCGAGGTGCTCCCAGATCGACTGCCAGAAGGCGCCAAGCTCGTCAGTCGACCAGCGCCAGAGCTCGTCATAGGTCTCGAGCCGCCGTCCGTGCTCCCGCTCCAGCCAGTCCAGGTACTGGCCCACGCGTGACGTGGCGCGGACGTCGCGCGGCGGAGACCACAGGATCGGCGGGTCAGCCATGGGCCGATCATGCCACGGGCCGCTATCCTGCCCGGACCGATGCCTGCCACGCGCGTCCCTCCCGTTCGCGCCGCCGTCCTGGGACTCGCCGTGGCCACCGTCATCAGCTGGGTGCCCGGCTCGGTCCTCGGCGCCGCGGCCATCCCACCTGACCAGACCGGTCAGGTACTGGCCGGAACCCCGATCTCCGCCATCGTCGGCGACATCGACGGCGACGGCGTGCGCGAGCTGATCCGCCTGGGACCGCGCGACGACGACCCGGTGCACCTCGCGGTCGAGGTGCTCGAGGAAGGGCCTGGCGGCGAGGTGATCTCTGCCGGCAGCGCGCCCCTGGAGCGGATGGCCAGCGTTACGGAGCAGCTCAGCGGCCTGCCGCGGCCGGACGAGAACAACCTGCTGCAGGCGCGCGTGGACGAGCCGGCCCGGCTGATCGCCTGGCATGACCACGGGCGTGAGCGCGTCCTCGCCGTGGCAATCGGCACGCTGCGCAACGCACGCGCCTGCTGCCTGAGCATCTATGCGGTCGAGCGCGGGGGCGACGGGATTCGGTTGCGGTTCATGTCCGACACCATGCGCAGCGCCGACCAGATCCGGGCGGTGGACATGGACGCGGACGGCACCGACGAGCTGGTCGTCACGGAACCGCGCCAGGACGCCAACCCCGACATCCTGCCCATCGCCGTCCTGAAATGGGACGGCTCGCGCTTCACGAGCCAGTCGGCCCAGTTGGGGGTGCTCGGCGGTGGGCCGCTGATCCCTCTCGGTGACAGCGACGGGCTGCCGGGAGAGGAGCTCGGCACGATGCGCACCTCGGGATCGGGTGCCACGCTGCATCGAATTGCGCTGGCTCCTCCAAACGGCCGGCTGCGCATCGAGCACGGCAGGCTGCCATCCGCAGGCAGCCTTGCCGCCATTCACGGGCCCGATGGTGGTCGCCTGGTGCTTGGTGACGACCAGCACGGTGCGGAGTTGCTCGACTGGCCCGGAGGGGGACAGGTCGAGATCGAAGAGCGATCCGCCTGGCTGGGGGTGCCGCTCATGAGCATGGGCGACGGCGAGGGAGCCAGGGTGCTCAAGCTGCGAGACGGACGCCTGCTCGACGTCTTCGGTGCCCGGCTGGGCACCGACCGAACCGGTCTCGCCGGCAACGATGCGGAAGCCAGGTTCCGAACGGCCGACATCCCGCCGTACGTTGGTCCGCTGCCTGGTGGCATGCCTGACGGAGGCGCCGCGTTCATCTTCCGCGGGCGCTTGGTGCGCGAACAGCGCGGAGCCCAGGGTGGCGTAACCGTCACGGACGTCGGCGCCATGCCGGGCGTCACCCCGGTCGGGCTGTTCGGTCGCGACTCGAGCCTGATGGCCCTGGCGCTCCCCGTGTCCCTTGGCGTTGAGGCTGGTCTCGATGCGACCCGCGAGGGTGGGCAGCTCTCGCAGCCGGCCGGTCGGCTGCGATCGGCGACCATCGTGGTGGCCGAAGCGACCATGGCGCTGTCACCGGAGGCTGACGGCGGCCTGCTCCAGCCCGATCCGGATGGTCCCGTGCACGTGGACGCCGGGCCCGACGACCCCCTTGTGCTGGCCGGTGGCTCGTTCACCCTGCCGGTGGCGGCGCCGCCGGGGACGCATGTGCAGCTGCGGGTGGATGAGGAAGTGACCGACACCGAGGTGCCTCAGGACGGCGTGGCGCCGCTGCGGGTCAGCACGGAGGATTTCGAGGACGGTGACCAGGTGCCGGTCACGGTGCTGGCCCTCACGCCCGCCGGGCAGGGCTACGGCTTTGCCTGGGCGGTTTCCATCCATACCCAGCCCCCATCGCTCAAAGTCACCACGCCGTTCGCGCCGCTCTCCTTCGACGTCGCGGTCTCCGGGCGCACGTCGCCCGATTCGACCGTCACGGTGGGTGGCAGCGCTGTCCCGGTCACCGCCGACGGGCGCTTCGACAAGGCGGTGAGCGCCGGCCTCTGGCCGAGCGACGTCCGCGTCGAGGCGACTGACCCGCTCGGCAATCGCAAGGCGACCACGGTCAGCGTGGTGGCACTCGTCGACTATCGCCAGCTGCCATGGATCCCGATCGTGGCACTGCTCACCATCCTGGCCGGCATGGTCCTCTACCTGCGGGTGCCGCACGCCAGGCCGGTCACGGCATCGGGCCCGATGACGGACGCAACCCTGGAGGACCTCGACTAGGCCGATGCTATAGTCGGCGGCCACGCTCCACCCGTTGAGGACCCGCTGCCAATGGAACCGACGGGAGGCCGCCTCCTCCCCGAGATGGATGTCCACCTCGAGCGCCAGATGCGCTCGCAGGAGCGGCAGCTGGCGGTGGTGCGCGCCACCATCGCGGGCGCGGCACTGGTGGCCATCGTCCTGTTCCGCGGCCAGCTGTCGTCCTTCGAGGGATTGGCCGGGCTGGCGGTCTTCGTCCTGGTCTACACCGGCGGCATCCTGCTGCTTGTCAGCCGCTTCCCGGCCCGAGAGGTCGGGATCGTGGCCACGGCGCTGGACATGGTCGTCGTCACGGTGGCCATCTACATCGAGCCGCAGGCACTCGACGCCTACCTGTTCTACGTTCCGGTCATGCTCGGCGTGGCCCTGCGCTACGGGCTGGCGGCGTCGATCTGGGCGTCGATCGTCATGGCCTTCATGTATGCCTCGGTCGTCTTCCTGGCGACCGTCGAAGGCGACCCAGCGCGCGAGCTGCTGCCGATCCGGATCGGCTACCTCATCGGGTTGGGTGCCGCCGCGGGCCTGTTCGCGCGGGTGGCCATCGACCGGGCCACCGAGAACGCGGCCCTGCAGCAGCGCCTGGTCGAGGAGGAGCGCGAATCACTGCGCAGCCGTGAGACGGAAATGCTCAGCCAGCTGGCCCGCGAGTTCGGTACCTCCCTCGAGCGCAAGGAGACGACCCAGGCGATAGCGCGGGCGACGGCGCCGCTGCTGGGCGACGTCACCTGGCTGCTGCTGGCGGAACGCGCCGACCCGGCCGACCCCGGCTCGGTGCGCCTGGTTCCCGCCGAGGTCGGGGGCACCGATGACGCACTGGTCGAGAAGATGCGAGCCCACCTGGCCGATCGCTCCATACGCATTGGGGAGGGGGTCGTGGGCGCCGCCGCCGGGACCGCCACGCCGATGCGCGCGCAGGCGCCGCTGACCCCGGAGACCGGCGATCCCGACGGCGTGTCGGCGCTGCGACTGACCTCGCTGCTGGCGGTGCCGATCCTGTGGCGCGGCACGCTCCGCGGCGTGCTCGCGTCCGGCAGCACCAGCGGCCCGCGGCTGAGCGATGGCGAGCTCCGCCTGGCCGCGGCCATTGCCGAGCGCGCCGCGCCGGCCCTCGACAACGCCTCCCTCTGGGCCGACCTGCAGGAGCAGGTGCGGCGTGAACAGCGCGCGCAGCGCATCAAGGACGACTTCCTGTCGATCGTCAGCCACGAGCTGCGGACGCCGCTGACCAGCATCCAGGGCTACGCCCAGCTGCTGGAGGCGCGGATGCGGGATTCGGCCGGCGCCAAAGAGATGTCCCAGATGCGGGTCATCCGCTCGCAGGTGATGCGCATGCGGCGCCTGGTCGACGACCTGCTGGACGTCAGCCGCATCGACCGGCGCGGCGGCGTCAGCGTCGAGCCGGAGCAGATGGACCTGGCCGAAGAGATCCGCGAGGCAGCCGCGCGGACCCGGCGCGACCATCCCAGCCGGACGATCACCGTCGAGGCCCCGGAGGCCCTGCCGATCGTGGCCGACCGCGACCGGATTGGGCAGGTGCTCACCAACCTGCTGGACAACGCGATCAAGTACTCACCTGAGGGCGGCGACGTCACGGTGCGAGCGAGCATCTCCGCCGGCGACGTCGAGGTTTCCGTGCTCGACCAGGGCGTCGGTATCAGTGCGGACCAGGCGGACGCGGTGTTCGATCGCTTCTTCCAGGCCGACGAGGACCACGGCGGCCGCCGCTTCGGCGGCCTGGGGCTGGGCCTTTACATCACGCGCGCCATCGTCCAGACGCACGGCGGCGCCATCAGGGCGCAGCCGAACGCCGAGGCTGGCCGCGGAACCATGATTCGCTTCACATTGCCCCTTACCGCCCGCGTGCCGGAGGCATTCCGCATCACCGAGGCCCCGCCGCCGTTCGTCACGCGCCGCGGCTAGACTCGGGCGCATGCCCGCCGTGCGCCCCTTGCGGGCGATCACCTACGCCCCAGAGCGCTTCGCCCAACGAGTCATTCCGGAGCGCGTTCGCCTGCCCGATGAGCCGGACGCGGTCCTTGCTGGCCGCCAGGTGACCGACCTCACGGACCTCGCCTGCCCGCCGTACGACGTGATCGGCCCTCAACTGCAGGCGGAACTGATGGGCCGCCACGACCGCAACGCGGTCCGCTTGGAGCTGCCGCCCGGCAGCGACCCGCACGGTTCGGCGGCGGCCACCCTGGCCGCGTGGTTCGCGGATGGCACCCTGGCGCGCCGTGCAGAGCCATCGGTCTATTACTACGCCCACGCCTCGACCGCGCTGCCTGACGACCCGACCGTGCAGGGCGTGCTGGCTCGCGTGCTGCTCGAGCCGTACGGCGCAGAGGTGCGACGCCACGAGCACACCATGCCCGGCCCCAAGGCCGACCGCCTGGCCCTGCTTGGCGCGACGCGTACGCAGTTCTCGCCGATCCTGGCGGTGTACTTCGACCGCAGCGAGCGTTACCGCCATGTCATGAGCCGCGCCTGGAGCGACGAGTGGCGCGCCCGCGACGAGGACGGCTTGCTGCACACCGTGGCGGAGGTCGCGCCGGATGACCGGCTGCTGACCTTCCTGTCGCGCCAGCGGCTGTACATCGCCGATGGACACCATCGATACGAGACGGCGCTGGCCTACCAGGCCGAGGTACGTTCCGATCCTGCGCTGGCCGATCTGCCGCCGGGGGAGCTGGCGGCAGACTGGATCATGGCGGTGCTGGTCAACGCCGAGATGGAGGAGATCGACATCCGCCCCACCCATCGGCTCCTTCGCGATGGGAACCCTGGGGCCATGGAGGAATTCCTGGCCGAGCCGGGCTCCGTCTTCCACGTGGAGCCGATGGCGGCTGAAGAGGTCGCCGCTCGGCTCGAGTCCGCGCACGATGCCGATGAACCGACGTTTGGCCTGCTGCTGCCCGAGGGCCGTGGCTACGTGCTTGCTGCCGACCCGGAGGAGGCCGCCGAACGGATGCGGCGTGAGCGGGTGAGCACCGCCGTCGGGAAGCTGGACCTGGCCATCCTGCACGCGGCGCTGCTGCAGGATCGCCTGGGGATCGATGCCGAGGCCGTCGCGGCCGGGGATCGGCTCGCCTACACTAGGGACGAGGCTGACGCCCGGCGCGCGGTCGATGCCGGCGAGGCGCAGGCCGCCATCCTGGTCCGTCCCACCCGACTCGAACAGCTCGCGGCGGTCGCCATGGCCGGCGATGTGATGCCGCAGAAATCGACCTACTTCTACCCCAAGCTGCTGACCGGCATGGTCTTCAACCCACTGGAGGACTGACGCCCGTGGTGCAGGCGATCAAGCGCGACGAGTTCTACGTCGAGCCGGAAGGGATCTACATCGAGACCCAGCAGCCGGAGCGGCGCAGCCGCAAGCCCCCACTGCTGCTGGTGCACGGCGCGCTCACCGGGTCGTGGCTCTGGTCGAGCTTCGGCGCCTTCTTCGCCGAACGCGGCTGGGAAGCCCACGCCATGAACTTCCGGGGCCACTACACCTCGGACATCACGGATCTGGACTCGGTGACGATGCGCGACTACGCCAACGACATCGGCGTGGCCATTCGCCACCTGGGCCGGCCGCCGGTCGTCATCGGCTGGGGGATCGGCGCCCTGGCAGCCATGCTGCATGCCGAGCAGCATTCCGTCCTGGGGCTGGTCCTGCTGGCGCCATCACCGCCCGCCGGCGCCCTGCCACGGCGCCC
>DATBRW010000060.1:0-9929 GCA_036560125.1 Candidatus Limnocylindria bacterium | reverse complement strand
CGTCTGCCGACACGCCAGCTGGCCAGTACACCGACGTGCTGGTCACCGAGGACTGGACGCCGCTCGAGCCGGACGTCGTGGAGCGCAAGTTCTACGCCGCCGGCGTCGGACTCGTGATGGAGCGCCAGGTGCGCGGCGGCCATGCCATGAATGATCTGACTGAGTCCTCCGCGCCGGACTGACGCGACTCGCAGCCGCTCAGCCGTCTGGCCGGATCCGCGCCGATTGACTCGCTGCCGACAATAGGCGAGTTGCCGACGGGCTCCGTCGCGCGGAGCCCGAGCCCAGGGGGATGCGCGATTGGGAGGAGGAGGAGTCCCTATATGGCTGCGACCACGACGAGCGTGCCCGGCGATCGAACACCGAGCCTGGAACGAGATGCCATCGGCCTGCCCGAGGTCCTGTTCCAGTGCATCACTCATATGGCCCCCGCGGTCGCGACCGCCCTGTCGATCGGTGCGGCCACCATCTTTGCCGGCGGCCTGACACCGCTGGCTGTGGTCTTCGCCATGGTGGCCTGCCTGTTCACGGCCTACTCGATCGGCCAGCTGGCCAGGCATCTGCCGTCTGCGGGTGGCATGTACACCTACGTGACCCGCGGCCTGGGACCGTTCTTCGGCTGGCTGATGGCCTGGGCCTTCGCACTGGCCGAGCCGTTGATCGCGCCGATCCTGCTGGCGGCCTTCGGTTTCTTCGGCGCGGCCTTTCTGGCGACGTACCTCCACATCGGCGAGGGATTCACGGAGATGTGGATCGTGCTCGCCATCGCTTGCGGGTTGCTGCTGTGGTGGCTCATCTACCGTGGCGTCGCAATCTCCACCCGGACGGGTGTGGTGCTGGGGATTGTCGAGATCGCGATCTTCCTCTTCGTGTCCGCCGTGCTCATCGTGAACGCGGGCGCGGACAACACGCTGAGCGTCTTCATCCCCGGCGAGGAAGGCGTGGGACCGGCGTTCCAGGGAATGATCTTCTGCCTGCTGGCCTTTATCGGCTTCGAAGCGGCCGCGCCGATGGGTGAGGAGACCCGCGAGCCGCGGCGAACGATCCCCCGCGCGGTGATCTGGTCGACGGTCCTGGTGGGCGCGTTCTACGTGTTCAACATGTACGCAGCCACCGTGTACTTCG
The DNA here is from genome assembly GCA_036560125.1 of Candidatus Limnocylindria bacterium. Lineage (GTDB taxonomy): Bacteria > Chloroflexota > Limnocylindria > QHBO01 > QHBO01 > DASSCW01. The sequence goes on along the minus strand of DATBRW010000060.1, from coordinate 8,804 downwards.
GACCCGATCGGATGAAGGAGGAGTTCCTCGGTTTCAACGGGGGTGACCCGTGGGGCGGTATGGCGACCGATGTGCTTGGCACGCTCGGTGGCATCCTGGTCGTGTTCGCGATCATCAACAGCTCGTTCGCCAACGCGAACTCCAGCAGCACGGCGGCCACACGCTCGCTCTTCTCGATGGGACGCGGCGGCTTGATCCCGAAGTTCTTCGCCGCGATCCATCCCACCCATCGGACCCCGGTCAACGCCATCCACTTCCAGGTGATCCTGGCCATCGTGGTGGCGGTGGGGGGTGGCCTGCTGCTGGCCAATGATCCGAACGAGGGACTCGGGCCGATCAACATCTACATCTTCATCGGGACCATGCTCGGCCTGCTGTTCGCCGGCATGTACATCGCGGTGAACGTGGCGGTGATCGGATTCTTCCTCAGGGAGCGGCGCGACGAGTTCAACGTCATCAAGCACCTCGTCATCCCGGTGTTCGGGGTGCTGTTCATGATCCCGGCTTTCCTCTCGGTCATCGGCGGGTTGACAATCCCGGTGTTCGATGTCGAGCTGTCGCCGTTCGAGGGCGCGCTGAGCTGGACTGCCCCCATCGCGGGCGTCTGGATGCTCATCGGAATCGTGCTGTACTTCATCCTGCGGGCCCGAAACCCGAGCGCGCTGGAGCGCATGGGCGAGATCTATGGAGGTGAGGCGCCGGCCGCCGACGACCTGGCCTAGGAGAACGGCCTTCTAGCCCAGGACCGATAGCGGGAAGTACATCGACACGATCCAGTTCGGAGCGTCGACGATCTCGCTGATCTTCAGGTCAGCCGTCACGCTGCAGAGCATGTAGGCATCGATCGGCGCCAGGCCGTGCGAGCGACCGAGGTAGTCGATCATCCGCCGTACGGCGTCACGGGCCGCGGCCATCAGGTCCGGCCCCACGCCGTCAGTGGCGTAGTACGGCCCCGTGTTGGTTGCCTGCGCCAGCGGCCCGGCGGTCTGGAACTCAGGGCCGGTCACGTGCAGGTTCTTGCGCACGGTGAGACGCAGCTGGACGCGCATCGGCGTCTCGATGGCGGTGCCGCATACCTCGCCGTCGCCCTGCGCGGCATGTCCGTCACCCAGCGAGAAGCGGGCGCCCGGCGCGAAGACCGGCAGGTACAGCCTGGTCCCGGCGGTCAGGTGCTTGGTGTCCATGTTGCCGCCGTACACGTCCGGCGGAATGGTCGAGTGCGCGCCCTCGGTCGGCGGGGCAACCCCCAGCTCGCCGCAGAACGGCGCCAGCGGGACGCGGATGCCGGGCAGCAGCTCCCCGTGGCGGCCATCCAGGCGCGTGATGCGCAACGCGTGCTCGTCGAAGTCGTCGGTCAGCAGGCCGAAGCCCGGGAAGCTGGCGGTCCAGCCCCAATCTCCGGGCTGGAAGTCGAGCAACTCGATCTCGAGCGTGTCGCCCGGCTCGGCGCCCTCCACCGCGATCGGCCCGTTGACCTGGTCGACCCGCGAGAAATCGACCGCCTTCAGGTCGTCGAGAGTCGAGCTGGCGGTCAGCTGGCCGTTGCCGGCGTCGTTGGCGTCGAACTCGACGATGCTGCCGCTGGCGACCGTGGCAATCGGCTCGATCGAGCGGTCCCAGGCGAGGTGGTATTGCTCTGGTCGGACATGGACCGATGCGGCTGGAGCGCTCATGGCGCGCATGGTACGCGCGTCAAAGTTCGCCGGCCACGACCCGGCCATCCACCAGGGTGGCGACGACCCGCGCCTCACCCAGCGGACCCGCATCCGGGGATCGGATGTCGCGGTCCAGGATGGCAAGGTCCGCCCGCTTGCCGACCTCGATGGATCCGGTTTCGATCTCCCGGTGGTTGACGAACGCGGAACCGAGCGTGAAGGCCCTGAGCACTTCCTCCAGCGTCAGCCGTTCTTCTGGGAACAGCGCCGGCCCATCGCGGTTGTCGGTGTCGGTGCGGGTCACGGCCACCTCCATCTCCAGCAAGGGGTTGGCGGTGGTGACCGGCCAATCGCTGCCGCCGGCCAAGCGCGCTCCGGCATCGAGCAGGCTGCGGAAGGGGTACTGCCACCGCGCTCGATCGGGTCCCAGCACCGGGATGCGCAGGTCGCGCATCTGCGCCTCGTCCATGGCCCAGAACGGCTGTATGTTGGCCACTGCGCCGATGGTGGCGAACCGGCCGATGTCATCGGGATGGATCAGCTCGATATGCGCGACGTGGTGACGATGATCGCCAGCGCCGTTCGCTGTCCGGGCAGCCTGGGCGGCCTGGATCGCGTCCAGTGCCAGCCGGACCCCACCGTCGCCGATTGCGTGGAAGTGGCATTGGAACCCGCGCCCGTCGAGCTCGACGACCGCGGCGGTGAGCAGGTCCGGCTCGATCATTGGGATGCCCCGCGCATCGCTCGCGCGCCCGTCCGGATCCAGGTACGGCTCGACCGTGACCGCCGTCCGGTTCTCGATGATGCCGTCCACGAACAGCTTGACGCTTCCCGCGGCCAGGCCGTCGGCGGCGGCCGCCTCTCGCCGCTCGACCAGCTCATCTACCTGCTCCAGGCCGCGCTTGTTGTCCCACAGCAGCGCCAGTCGCGTCCGGGCGGTCAGCCGGCCGGATCGATGCACCTCCGAGTACGCCGCCGCCAGGTCCGGCCGGACCATCGCGTCCTGCCAGCCGGTGATGCCCAGCGCGTGGAGCCGGCGCTGGCCAGCCAGCAGGCCGGCCACCAAGTCGGCATGGCTGGCCGGCGGCACGTGGTCCGCCACCAGGTCGATGGCGCCTTCCTGCAGCATGCCGGTCGGCATGCCATCTGGATCGCGCTCGATCCGGCCGTCAGCCGGGTCCGGGGTGGATGCATCCACGCCGGCGCGTTGCAGGGCCACCGAGTTGACCCAGACGCCATGCCCATCGCGGTTGTAGAGCATCACCGGCCGATCGGGCACCAGCGCGTCCAACGGCTCCCGACGTGGCGTGCCGCCCGGAAAGTCCGACATCGACCAGCCACCACCGGTGATCCACGGCCGCTCGGGATGGACCGCCGCGTAGGCCGCGATCGCCGCCCCGTAGGCAGCGGTGCCCAGGATGTCGTAGAGGTCGCACTCGAGGCTCGTCATGCCGCCATCGATCGGGTGCACGTGCGCGTCGATGAAGCCGGGCACCACGGTCTGGCGGTCGAGCGTGATCACGCGTGTGGTATGGCCCGCGAGCTCGCGCATCTCAGCGGACGTGCCGACCGCCGCGAGCCGGCCGGCGCTGATCGCCAGCCCATCGGCGTACGAACCGAGCCATGGTCCCGCGATCGGCTCGAGGCGCGCGCCCAGGACGACGAGCTCTGGCGCATCCATGGGCCGCACGGTAGCAGCCGAACTGAACTGATGACGCGCTACCTACCGGTGTACCCCGCGGCGTAGGATTCGCCAACCCGCTACCCGAGCCGGCGTGGAGTTCGATCCGGATCAGATCCCGCTCTCAACCTCCGAGGGACGACGGCCTTCGAGCACGGCTGGCGACCGGATGATGGTTGGCCTGGCCGCGCTGGCCCTGATGGGCGGCGTGCTGATCGCCGTCAGCCGCCTCATTCCCGACCAACGTGACCAGACGAGCCAGGCTACCGCCACGCCCGTCCAATCGGCCGAGGATCGGGCGAGTCCCAGCCCGCGCCCCTCGCCGAGCCCGCGTTCCCCCCGCACCGTGACGGTGGATCCAGCGGGCGTCCCGACCTTCACCGAGCCCAGCTCGTTCGCCAGCGGGTGGGTGCGCATGCGCACGCAGGTGACGCTGCTGAGCAGTCCATCAACCACCGCCCGTGCGAGCGGCCGGCTCCAACGCGGCGAGGCGGCCCACCTCTATGAGGCGCCGCCGGAGGAAGGGGGAGTGGAGGGCTGGCTCCGGGTCGAGACCCCAATCAGCGGCTGGATCCTGGGCGAGCTCGACAACGAGGCAATGTTTGAGCAATTCCCGTACCGATGGCGGACCGGAAGCGGCGTCTTCGGCCTCGCATCGAGCGCGGCAGGTTTCGCTGCCATCGGCTGGAGCACGGACCACAACGCGCAGGTGATGCTGGCTTCATCGGACGGCATTCATTGGCAGGCCTCCGAAACGCCGCGCGGAGCATGGGGACGAACCATCGCCGACGGACCCACCGGCTGGCTCATGGCGGGCACAGTGGACAGCCTGGACGGCGGCTCGGCGACCGTGCTGTGGCAGTCCGGGGATGCGCGGTCATGGCGGCTGCTGGGAACGCTGCCGCAGGAGACCACCGAACGTGTTCTATCGCTTGCGGGTTCGGAAGCGGGATACGTTCTGCTGACCCAGACCGGGTCAGGCCAGCCGGGCGTTTGGTTCTCGGCGGACGGCACGCTCTGGACCGAGCGACCAAGAGCCTCCGAGCTCGGGGCCGACCTCGGTGTCCGCCTGACAGCCACGCCGCTTGGCTTCGTCGTCTGGGGATTCAACGCTCCGTCGGTGGGGGGCGGTGCCGCCTTCTCTCCCGATGGGTGGACCTGGTCGGAGGCGGATCCGATCGGTCCTGGCCAGATCATGGACGTTGTGGCGGACGGGGATCACCTGCTGGCGCTGGGGCGCGGGCCCGGCGGTACGCACATGTGGAAGGGCACGATCGCCGGCCAGAAGCTCACGTGGTCGTTTGACAACACAGCACCATTTCGCGGGGCCGCGGCGACCAGGTTGGTGACTGACGGCCAGCGCGTGATCGCCCTGGGCTGGGATCAGAGGTCCGAGGCGCCACTGTGGTGGCACCGGGACGGCTTGTCGTGGCAGCGCCACGCGATGCCCGCTGCCTTTAACGGTCTTCCGAGCGAGGCGGTTGGCGGGCCGCTTGGGGTCGTGGTGGTGGACCAGGTGGCCACGACCGGCGCCCAGCCCGTGGTGATCTGGCACCTTGGCGACGGCGTGCGATGGGACCGGGAGCCGTCCCCTGTCATGCCCGCGCCCGCGCCACCCACGGCCGAGACCTGCGGACCCATGCCCGACGACGTGCTGGCGCTGATGAGCATCGACGGCCTGCTGGCCGCCGACTGCTTCGGTGATGCGCCGATCACGGTCCGCGGCTGGACGACCGAATGCGAAGGTTGCTACTCCCAGGGGGAGGGGAAATGGGAGACCGAGTGGCTGGGCCAGCCCGCCGATGATCGGGTGATCCACCTGGCACCCATCGAGTCGGCTGACTGGGGCAGCCTGGATGGCGTTCTGCATCCGTCACTCAACCGGGGCATGCCGCCGCCCTCGCGGTGGCTGGAGATCACTGGTCACTTCGACGACCCGGACGCTGCCTCCTGCCGCTTCGCCCCAACCGTCAATGACGAGGCGTGGTACACGGGCACCGCCGACGTCGTGGCCGGCTGCCGTGCGCGTTTCGTCGTGACGGCGATCCGGCCGGTCAAGAGGCCCTGACAAGCATCGAGCCCGACGATCGCTCGTCGGGCTCGGAGTGCTGAAGGCGGCCGAACGGCCGCATCGGTTCTAGCGTCGGGTGCTGAAGCAGTCGCTGCAGTACACGGGCTTGGAGCCGGTCGGCCGGAACGGCACGCGTGCCTGGCCACCGCAGCTGTCGCAGGTGGCGGTGAACATCTCGCGCTCGCCATATCCGCTCGACGATCCGCCGCCGTAGCCGCCCGACGATCCGCCGGCGTAGCTGCCACCGCTATCGCCGCGGGCGGCCTTGCGGACTGCGCGGCAGGTGGGGCAGCGGCGCGGCTCGCTGAACTGGCGCTCCGCGTAGAACTGCTGGTCCTGGGCGCTGTGGTTGAACTGCTGGCCGCAGTCGGCGCACTCCAGGGTCTTGTCGGTGAAGGTGGACTGGTACAAGAAAAAAACTCCTCTACGCGGCCTGAGCGAACCTGTCTCGCCGTTGCCGTGAGAGGAGCGATCCGGTGCCGCGGGAACTGGGGTGACCCGTCCAACGGGCCTGTTTGTCTACGCCAGCCTAACACAGGCCCTTTCCCGGTGCGTGCGGCACTATCGGCCATGGCCTATGGGTCGAAGGTGCCCTCCGAGGCAACAACGATCGCTGTTGCGGCGGCCGGAGCCAATTCCGGCTCGCGCATCAGTCTCGAAGGGACCCCTTCGCGGCACGCTTCGACCGCGGCGATGGCGACCTCGATCTGGCCCGCGTCCGGGTAGGCGGTGGTGAGCCGCTGGGTCAGGAGTCCGAATCGGTTCAGCGCAAAGCCCAGGCCACGGCGCTTTGCCCCCCACCGCAGCACCTCGTACGCGATGGCGGCGGTGACCGGCACGAAGGCGATCCGCAGGCCCAGGTCCGCCGTCGGGCCCAGGCGCGGGAGCGCCGCCAGCAGCAGCGTGTCAAGCGCGGCAAGGATGACCAGAAAGCCGGTTCCGCAGCGCGGGTGGGCCGGGTTGAAGCGCGCCACGTTGGCCGGCGTCAGCGGCTCCCCGGCCTCGGCACAGGCGATGGCCATGTGCTCGGCGCCGTGGTAGCTGAAGATCCGTCGATAGCGCGGCAGCCGCGTGACGCCCACGACATAGGCCGCTAGCAGAGTGCCCTTGATCAACCCCTCGGACAGGCGCTGCGGCAGAGTTGGCTCGCTCAGCGGGTCGCGCCCGGTGAGCAGCAGCGGGATGGCTGAGAAGACGAAGAGACCGATCACCAGGCTGATAGCCACCAGCCCGAGCGTGGCAAGGAGCGGGAGCGGCCGGATCTCGCCCGTCTCGGCCAGGGTCGAGGAGTCGGCCAGGGCCCGCATGCCCAGCCGCAGCTGGGTGCCCAACGCCCGCAGGCCACGCAGGAACGGAAGCCGCCACGGGCCGCTCGGCGGCGCAAGCTCGCCGTCGTAGGCGTGAATCTCGCCGGATGGGGTGCGCAGCGCGACTGCCCATCGGCTTCCGCTCCGGATCAGGACGCCCTCGACCAAGGCCTGGCCGCCGTAGGTGGGAGCCGGATGTGCTGTCACGTGCTCGGGTTCCCCGCTCGAGAGGGCGGTCACCCAACCGCCCGTGAGGCCCGCGCCCGGGTCGTGGCGCCGGCAGCGGTACCGTAGCAGACCGGGTTCGTCCCTCGCGAAACCCCATTCGTCATGGCCCGGTTGCTTGCGGCGGTATAGTGCCAGCGTGGCCGACCAGTTCGTGTCGCGCGGTTTCGTTGGGCGCCGACAGCCGCCGGGGGATGAGGCCAGCCGGATCCCACCGGGCCAGTACCTGACGCGGGACTTCCCGGTGCTGTCGGCCGGACCGACGCCCCGCATCGAGCTCAGTGACTGGTCATTCACGATCGAAGGCCTGGTCGGCGCGCCGGTGACGTGGAGCTGGGATGAGTTCCAGGCCCTGGCCCGCCAGGACTGGACGGTCGACATCAGCTGCGTCACCAAGTGGACCAAGCTGGACACACACTGGACGGGCGTCAGCGTCGACACCCTGCTGGAGGGTGTGAACGTCGATCCGGCGGCCCGTTTCCTGGTCGCGCATTCCTATGGTGGCTACACGACCAATCTGCCTCTCGAGGACGTGCTCAGTGGCCAGGCGTTCGTGGCGTATGCCTACGACGGCCAGCCGCTGGAACCGGCCCACGGCGGGCCGGCACGGCTGGTGGTGCCGCACCTGTACTTCTGGAAGAGCGCGAAATGGGTTCGCGGGCTGCGCCTCATGGCCGATGACGAGCCGGGCTTCTGGGAGTCGTTGGGCTACCACAACCACGGCGACCCCTGGCGTGAACAGCGTTACAGCGGCGACTGAGCCGGGCCTGCGAGGGGCGCCCGCGCTTGAGCCGCTGCGCTGGCAGATCGGCACGGTGACCGCCATCCGACCGCAGACCGATCGTGTCTCCAGCTTCGTCCTGTCGCTGCCCGCGTGGCGCCCGCATCGCGCGGGGCAGCACTACGACGTGCGGCTCACCGCCGAGGACGGCTACCGGGTCCAGCGCAGCTACAGCATCGCGTCCGCGCCCGAGGCACGCGGCGAAGTAGAGCTCGGGATCGAGCGCATCCCCGACGGCGAGGTGTCGCCCTACTTCCACGACGTCCTGGTCGAGGGCGACAACGTGGAGGTGCGCGGACCGATTGGTGGGTACTTCGTCTGGGAGCCGGGCATGGGCGGTCCGCTGCTGCTGGTGGGGGGCGGCTCCGGGGTGGTGCCGTTGATGGCCATGCTGCGTGCCCGTCGGGCGGCGGCCGACCCCACGCCGGCGCTGCTGCTGTACTCGTCCCGCTCCATCGACGAGGCCATCTACCGCACGGAACTGGACGCGATCGCTGCCGAGCCCGGCGGACCGATCGTCCTCCATACCCTCACCCGCGAGCAGCCGCCCGGTTGGGATGGCTTAGACCGGCGCATCGACGAGCCCATGCTGGCCGCAGTCCTCGACCGCCTCGGTGGGGCCGTTGCGGAGCCCCTGGTCTACGTGTGTGGTCCGACCCTGCTGGTCGAGGCGGTCGCCAACGGCCTGACTGGACTCGGGCTGCCGCCCGTCCGGATCCGCACCGAACGCTTCGGGCCGACATCATGAGACCGGCCGTGCTCGACGATCCACTGGTGCTCGACGCCAATGCCGTCGCAGGCGACCTACGCGAGATCATGGGAGTGGAGGTCACCACCTACGTCGCGCGCTGCGCCCATTGCGGCAATCGCGCCGCGTTCGGGACGCTGCGCGCGTGGACCCATGGGCCAGGCGTGGTGCTGCGCTGCGTCATCTGCAGTGAGGTCGTGATCCGCTGGGTGCGCCATCCCGACGGACCGCGTGTCGACATGCGCGGCGCCGCTTTCCTCCAGCCGGCCTGATCGGACCATAGGCGACCAGCCGATCGGGTGGTTCACGTCTGGCGGCCGGTCGGGCGTAATGTCG
>DATBRW010000059.1:0-4951 GCA_036560125.1 Candidatus Limnocylindria bacterium | reverse complement strand
CTGGAGTCGGAGGCCCGGCGCATCCTGGCCGGCCTGGGCTTCGCCGAAGCCGACATGGAGCGCAACACGGCCGAGTTCTCCGGTGGCTGGATGATGCGCATCGCGCTGGCCCGCCTGCTGCTGCAGAACCCGGATCTGCTGCTGCTCGACGAGCCGACCAACCACCTGGACCTGGCATCGGTCGAATGGCTGCAGACGTTCCTGGCCGATTACGCCGGCGCCGTGCTGCTGGTCAGCCACGATCGGGACTTCATCAACGCCGTGGTCAACCGGGTGGCCGAGCTGCACGCCGGCAGCCTGACCGAGTACGTCGGCGACTACGCCGACTTCGTCGAGCAGCGCGATGAGCGGATCGCCCAGCTCGAGCGCCAGGCCGCCGCGCAGGGACGCAAGATCGCGCAGGTGGAGCGCTTCATCGAGCGGTTCCGCTACAAGGCCACCAAGGCGCGCCAGGTGCAGAGCCGGATCAAGGCGCTGGATCGGATGGAGCGTGTGGCCGCGCCATCGCGCCGCGGCAAGTCGGTCAAGTTCCGTTTCCCCGAGCCGCCGCGCAGCGGTCGGACGGTGATCACACTGCGGGACATCGTCAAGCGCTACGGTCGCCATTCCGTCTACGACGGCCTGGACCTGGTCCTGGAGCGCGGCCAGAAAGTGGCGCTCATCGGTCCGAACGGCGCCGGCAAGAGCACGCTGCTGAAGATCCTGGCCGGCGCCCTGGAGTTCGACGGCGGCACCCGGGAGCTGGGCTCCAAGGTGAAGGTCGCCTACTTCGCCCAGCACCAGATCGACGCGCTCAACCCGGCCAACACCGTCTACGATGAGCTGGCCGGGGCGGCCGAGCGGATGAGCAGCAGCGAGATCCGCGCCCTGTTGGGCGCCTTCCTCTTCTCGGGCGACACGGTGGAGAAGCGGGTTGAGGTCCTGTCAGGTGGCGAGCAGACACGCCTGGCGCTGGCCAAGCTGATGGCCGATCCGGCCAATCTGCTGTGCCTGGACGAGCCGACCAACCACCTGGACATCACCAGCCGCGACGTGCTGGAGGATGCGCTGAACGCCTTCCCGGGCACGATCGTCCTGATCACCCACGACCGCTACCTGATCCGCAGCGTGGCCAACGCCATCATCGAGGTGAACGCCGGCAGCGCGACCGTGTTCAACGGCGACTTCGAGTACTACGCCGCCAAGCGTGGGCTGGATATCGAGACCCGCGGCGCGGTCGAGGGGCGGGCCACGCCGCGTGGGATCGAGACGAACGCCCCGATCGCACGCGAGTCCTCGGCGGAAACGGCCGCCCGCAAGCGGTCGGAGGCCGAGGCCCGCAACCGACGCTATCGGCGCACGCGCGAGCTGCGATCCGCGCTGGAGCGGGTCGAGACGGATACGGCGGCCGCCGAGGCGGAGCTGGCCGCCACCAGCGCGCAGCTGGCAGATCCGGCCACGTATGCCGACGGCGAAGCGGTGAGGCAGCTGATCGAGCGTCACAACGCCGCCCGCGAGGCTGTCGACCGCCTGGCCGCCGACTGGGAGCGCCTGTCGGGCGAGCTCGAAACGGCCGAGGCGGAGAGCCCACTGGCCGAGTCGCCGCGGTGAGCGGCGGGGGCCCGAAACGCGAGGCCGTCGGCGGCCCCGCCCCTCGGCGCGACCTGGTTGGCGCCGGCCTGGTGCTGGCCGCCGCGTCCTTCTTCGCCACGCTCGGGCCGCTGGCCGAGTTCGCCGACCGGGCGGGCGTCTCCAGCCTGGCGCTGGTCACCTGGCGCGCTGGCGTGGGCGCGCTGTGCGTGGCGCTGGCGCTCGGCACCTGGCGGGCGCTGGGTCACAGCGTCTCGATCGTCACGTTGCGAACGCTGCCGCCGCGCGACCGCTGGTCGATGGCGGGTGCCGCCGTCGCCAATACGATCCTCAACCTGAGCGTGTTCATCGCCTTCACGCGGATCGGCATCACGCTGTCGCTGCTGATCTTCTATCTCTATCCGGCCTTCGTGGCGCTCGCCTCGGTGCTCTGGTTCGGGGACCGCTTGGACGGGCTGCGCTGGAGCGCCCTTGGCATGTCGATGGTGGGCATCGTGCTGGTGGTGGCGGGGGCCGGGCAGATCGGCGAGGTGGACGTGCTCGGGATGGGGCTGGCGTTGCTCGGCGCCCTGGGCCAGACCTTCTACGTGATGGCCGCCCGTCACGGGTTCGCGCGCGTGCCGGGGGCGCAGGCCGCCTTCCTGACCATGGCCGGCGCGGCTGCAATCTACGTCGTGCTGGCGCTGCTATTCGCACAGGCCGGCACGCTACTGCAGCCGCTGGCCAGCGCGGCCGCCTTCTGGCCCGTGCTGCTGGCGGGTGTCGTCGGGGCCGGCGCCCCCACCTTCCTGTACATCACCGGCATCCGCCGGCTGGGAGCGCCGCGCGCCGCCATCCTGTCGACCTTCGAGCCGGTGGTCGGGGTGGCGCTGGCGACCGTGCTGCTCGGCGAGCGACCCGGGCCGCTCCAGCTGCTGGGCGGCGCGTTGATCGTGGGCGCGGCCATCACGCTCCAGCTGCGGCCGCACGCCGAACTGGCCGAGCACGAGGCCTACGCCGAGACGGATACCGCGCTCAGCCCATGACCGCCGCGTGGACGGCCTGTGCGGCGCGGGTCGCCTGCTCCAGCGGCACCTCCGCCCAGACCACGCGCATGCCGCCTTCGTCGAAGCTGCCGGCACCGTGCGCCGGCACGGGCAGCAGCTCGGGGACCATGGCCGCCGGGCCCACCACGCTGATCCGCGCGATACGGTCCTTGCGGTCGACCGCCAGCATCAACACGCCCTGAACCTCGGCGCCGCGCGGCCGAACGGCACGCACCAGCGTCTGCGGCGCATTGGCATCCAGCGCGCGGACCAGCAGCGGCATCCGGCCGCGACGCGCGCGGCGCACCGCCACGGGGTGGACCACCTCAGCGCCCTGCTCGGCGAGCAGCTCCAGCTGCAGGGCGTCGACCTCGTCCAGGCGTCGGGCGGCGGGCACCAGCTGCGGATCCGCCTCCATCACACCGCCCACGTCCTTGAACAGCTCGCAGCGGTCGGCGCGCAGCGCCACCGCCAGCACCACCGCCGACAGGTCGGTCCCGCCGCGGCCGAGCGTGGTCAGCTCGCCATGCGTCCCGATCCCCTGGAAGCCCGCCACCACCGGCACCAGGCCTTCGGCCAGCGCGGCGCGCACGCGGCGTGGCAGGACGCGACGCACCTCCGCCCCCAGGTGTGCGGCCGCGGTCCGGATGCCGGCCTCCGCCCCGCTGAAGGATCGGGCGGGAATGCCACGCGCCTGGAGGCCCATGGCGAACAACGCGGCCGACAGGGCCTCGCCGGTGGCCAGCGCCCGATCGGCCTCCCGAGCAAACGCGGAGTTCGCGTCGTGGCTGGGCTGGCGGAGCGCCGCACCGCGGTCCGGCAGCAGCACCGCGGCCGAGCCCAGGATCGCATCGGTCACGCCTTCGAAGGCCGACACCACCACCACGGGGCGCAGTCCGGCGGCACGCTGCTCGGCCACCGCCTCCACCGCGGCAGCGATGTCCTCCGGGCGGCGCAGGACGGAGCCACCGAACTTGTCGACCACGACCGGCTCGGATTGCTGCCGGGTGGTTCGGGCGGCGCACATGTTGGCTCACTCTAGCCCGCGCATCGCTGCGGGCAGCGACTGCGAGGGCGCGCAGCGCCCGGCTATCCTCGTCCTCGACGCCGGAGACCCCTGCCCGGCCACCCGGAGGCCAACCGATGACCACCATCCGCCGCCGTGCGCCGATGCTGATGCTCAGCTTGGCCATCGCCGCCACCGCGGTGCTCACACCGCCCCTGCGAACCTCGGCCGCCGTGCCGGCCGAGACCCTCCGACCGAACCTGCAGATGGTGCGGCTGCACGACTGGCACGTCGAGAACGTCGGCGGCCGGCGGCTGCTCCGCTTCTCGACCATCTTCGTGAACCGAGGACCCGGGCCGTTCGAGCTGCGCGGCGGGCGCACCTCGCGCAACGACACGACCATGGCGTTCGACCAGGTCATGTACCGCGCCGACGGCAGCCGCTTCCGCCGCAGCACGCAGGCCTTCGGCAAGTACGCCGGCGACGGCCATGACCATTGGCACGTGCAGAACGTCGTGACCTACGAGGCATGGGCGCTCAGCAACCCGCAGGCGTCGCGGCGCGGCGCCAAGACCGGTTTCTGCTTCTTCGACACCACCCCGTGGAACCTCTCAGTGCCGCACGCGCGCAAGACGGGCTACTACCGGCAGGAGTGGTGCGGGACCGTGGCCTCCCTGACCAACCGCGTCGGCGTCTCCGTGGGTTGGGGGGATGTCTACCCCTGGGACTTCGTCTTCCAGTGGATCGATATCAGCGGGCTGCCGGGCGGCACGTATCGCGTCCGCGCCACCGTCGACATTCACGACAACTACCGCGAGACCGACGAGCTGGACAACTGCGTGTGGAGCGAGGTTCGTATCCCGGCGCCCGGCTCGGGCACCGCCGTGACGGTGCTGCGCAACGGGCGCGGCTGCGGCCCGCGGGCGATCACCCCCGTCACGGCCTTCGCTGGCGGAGAAACGTTCGATCCGCCGCGCGACGTAACCATCGGTCCAGGCGTCCACGTGGGCTGGACGTTCAACTCGGCCGGTACACGGTTACGGCGCCTGTGGCGCGACCTGTCCGGCGCGCGTGCCGCAACGACGACCGCTCGCGCCACGCCGCCGGGCGTGACCGGCAAGTGGCTCTATATGGCGTCGGGACCGTACGCCGGCTATTGGCTCAAGCAGGGCGGGGGCGTCCAGCTCGAACCCTGACGCCCTCGACCCCGGGCGGAGCCCCAGTTAGTTCGGAGTGATGCGTACCACCTTGTCGTTGTTGCCGTTCGAGGTGGTCAGGTAGAGCTTGCCGGCCGGCCCCATCACCGCCGCCCGCAGGCGACCCCAGCGCACGTTGAACAGCGTGTTGCGCA
>DATBRW010000058.1:0-3171 GCA_036560125.1 Candidatus Limnocylindria bacterium | reverse complement strand
GCGGCGCCACGGCCCGATAGCTCTCCTCGACCCAGGCGGTCAGCATGTCCAGCGGGGCGTCCGGCGGTGCATGGACGGTGACCCAATTCCCGCGGTCCAGGCCATAGCCCGGCGTCTCGCTGAAGGGCAGCGCGAGAGCCTCCTGGTGCGAGTCGGGCAGCTTGACGGTGAAATGCGCGGTCCCGTCCGTCTCGCCCATGCCCATGAAGACGAAGACCTTCTTGCCGACCTTGGCAACCGACTCGCCCCACGGGTGGTCTTCCCACGCCTCCGGCAGGGCGAAGGCAAAGGCGCGAACCTCGTCGTACAGCGTGGCAGGGCGTCCCTTCATCGGCAGGGACGGGACCTCATTGGCTGGGGCGCAACGCGTACAACGTGCGTGAGCCGGGGACGCCCTTCAGCTCCACCGGCCCGCGCTCGTCGTAGTCGGGGCCAGAATCGGCGGTCAAGGCATGTGTCGTGGAGGTTACGAGGATTTCGCCGGGATTCGCGTGCCCCATCACCCGAGCGGCCACATGCACGGCCATCCCGCTCAGCTTGTCATGGGTCAGTTCGACCTCACCGGTGTGGATCCCGGCTCGGATGGGCAGGCCGATGCGGTCGGCGGCGAGCGCAATCGCAGCGGCTGCTCGCACTGCCGCCACCGGGCTTTCGAATCGGGCGAGCAGGCCGTCGCCAGCGGTGTCCACCAGCTGGCCGGCGTGAGCAGTGAGCACGGTCTGGACGCTTTCGAAGAACTGCGCCTGGAGCCGCCGCCAGGCGGCATCGCCGATGCGGTCGATGAGGGGGGTCGAGTCCACCACATCGGCGAACACGATGGTGGTCAGGACCCGCGGGGTGGATCCTCTCGCCGCCCAGTCTGCGATTCCCTGGAAGTCGATCGTGACGCACGGCTCATCGCCGATCACCCAGCTGTCGTGCCCGGGAGGGGTGTCGAAGATGTCTCCCGGGCCGATCTCGATTTGCGTCCCATCTCGGTCCTCGCACACCCAGCGGCCGCTCACCTGGTAGCCGACGTGGTGAAACTCGCAACGGTCCGTTCCTGCGATCGGCCTGACATCGGTCGACCATCGCCAGCCCGGCTGGAGAGTCTCGCGGCCGAAGGTGAGTGCCCCAACGCTGATGAGGTCGAGGATGCCGCCCGAAAAGTCGCGATGCTCGTCAGGCGACGAGAAGGTGCGCACCAGCGATTTGCTCATGACCGCGAGTCTAGTGTCAGCGGAACATGCGCTGCTGCTTGCCCAGCGGCAGCCGGGTCTGGCGTGCCTCCTCGTTGACCACGGCATCGACCGGGTGGAGGCGGCGGGCCACCACGTTCAGCACCTCGCCCTCGACCTGGAGCGTGCCATCGATCACCAGCAGCGGGTGCCGGTGCAGCACCGCCCGATTGGCCTGGTAGATCTCCGGTCGCACGGTCACGTTGATCATGCCGGTCTCGTCCTCCAGCGCGATGAAGACGAAGTTCTTGGCGGTCATCGGGTGCTGGACGCTGACCGCCAGTCCGGCCAGCCGCACCATCGAACGATCGCGCCGCTTCCCTGCCTCCGCCACCGGGATCACGCCACGTGCGGTCAGCCGCTCCCGGAACAGCTCGACGGCGTGGGCCGACGGCGCCATCGCCAGCTCGCGGTACTCGGCGGCCACCTTCTCGGCAAAGGTCATCGGCGGCAGCGAGGCACCCAGCGCGCGCTGGGCGTCATCGGTCAGGCCCAATGCAGGACGCGCCGGGTTGGCATCCTCCATGGTCGTGCGCAGCTGCCAGAGCAGCTCGCGGCGGGGCGCATCGGTCCAGTCGAAGGCACCGATCGCGATCAGCCGCTCGACCACCTGTTCGCCCAGGCCCGTGCGGGCCACGAAGTCACGCACACCGGCGTACGGACCGATGGCACGCTCGCGCTCCAGCGTCTCGCGCGACGACTCGTCGATCCCCTTCACCTGGCGCATGCCCAGCCGCAGCGCGTAGCTGCCGTCCGGCAGCGGGCGCGTGTCGTGCTCCCAGGCCGACTCGTTGACGTCGACCGACAGCACCTTGATCCCGTGGCGCTTGGCGTCGCCCAGCACCACGGCCGGCGAGTAGAAGCCCATCGGCTGGTTGTTCAGCACACCGGCGACGTAGTGCGTCGGGTAATGGAGCTTCAGCCAGGCGGTGTCGTAGGTGATCTTGGCGAAGGCCGCGGCATGGGCGCGGGCGAAGCCGAACTCGGCGAAGGCTGAGCAGCGACGGAAGAGCTCGTCCGCATCGGGCTCGGTCAGGCCGGTGCGCATGGCCCCACCCACGAAGCGGTCGCGCTCCGCCTGCATCTTCTGGTGGGACCGATGGGAGCCCATCGCCTTTCGGAAGATGTCGGCTTCCAGCGCCGAGTAGCCGCACACCTCGATGGCGACCTGCATGACCTGCTCCTGGTAGAGGATCACGCCCAGGGTGTCGGACAGGATCGGCTCCAGGCTGGGATGGAGATAGGTGACGCGTTCCTGCCCGGCGCGCCGGCGCAGGTACGGATGGACGGCATTGCCCTGCACCGGGCCGGGCCGGATGATCGCCACCTGGACGACCAGGTCCTCGAAGCGCTCCGGCCGCGCCTTGGGCAGCGCCTGCATCTGGGCCCGGCTCTCCACCTGGAACATGCCCACCGTGTCGGCGGACGAGATGGTGCGGAACACCTCCGGATCGTCGTGCGGGAGGGAGTCCAGGTCGATCCTTTGTCCGGTGTCGCGTTCGATGCGGTCCAGGCACTCGGACACCACGCCCAGCGTCCGCAGCGAGAGGAGGTCGATCTTGACCAGCCCCAGCGCCTCGATGTCCTCCTTGTCGTATTGGCTCACCACCCGGCCGGGCATGCTGGCGCGCTCGATGGGTACGAGGTCGATCAGCGGCGTGCGGGTGACGAGCATGCCGCCGACGTGGATTCCCAGGTGGCGGGGGAAGCCGTCTATCTCGCCGCACAGCGTGAGCAGCCACTGCCAGCGGTTGCGTGGCGCGGCATGGACGGCGGCGTAGTTGGCGGCGTGATTGGCGGCGTAGTTGGCGGGATCTTCCCAAATGCCGTTGTCAGTCGCGTTAGATGGGAAATCGGCGGTGGGATCGCCACCAAGACCTAGATTTGTACTGTTTTCAGGACTGCCCACGTCCTTTAACGCGACTGGTGGGCGCATCTGAGAAGAACGTGCGGC
>DATBRW010000057.1:0-12695 GCA_036560125.1 Candidatus Limnocylindria bacterium | reverse complement strand
GCACACCGGCCAGGAGTACGAGAAGGTCCGCCGCGACTCGGAGCGGGATTACTTCTTGAGCGCGGAGGAGGCGAAGACCTACGGCGTGATCGACGAGGTGTTCGCCGGCAATACCGAGTCGCTGATCAGCCTGGCGCAGGCGGCGGCCGGTACCATGCCGACTGCCGAAGAGGCACACCAGGCCGATGCGGCCGGCGAACCCGAACCCAAGAAGAAGTAGAGTGTCGCCCAGCCGATAAGAAAAGCGTCAGCAGGGGGCTATTCGCAACGCGGCGGGGGCTCTAAGGTTCGCTCCAACGGACGCTCCATTAGGCGACCGACATGACAGAAGAGGTGATGGGGCAATGGGACAGGATCAGGACCCGAAGGACACCGAGGGACATAAGCACGATCCACGCGCCGTCGTCCAGGACGACGACGACACCACTGGTCACAAGCACGATCCGCGTGCGCTGACTGACGATGACGACGTAGAGGGTCACAAGCACGACCCGCGCGCCTAAACCGTCTGACGCAAACCTGACCGCCGCGCTCGCCGCCCTCAAGGCGGTTGCGCGGCGGTCAGTCGTCGCCCGCGGCCTGCAGGGCCCGGCCGAGCAGAAGCTGCTCCAGTCGATCGTCGACGCCACCGTCAGCCTGTTCGACGCCGAGGCCTCGTCGATCGCCCTGTTCGAGCGTGACCCGGACCGGCTGGAGTATCGGGTCGCGGCCGGCGAGCACGGCGCGGGGGCGGTGGGACTGACCGTCAAGCCAAACGAGGGGATCGCCGGCTTCGTCTTCTCCACCGGCCAGGCCGTCTCGCTCTCCGACGTCTCCTCCGATCCGCGCTTCGACCGCGAGGCCGCTGAGCGCACCGGCTACGTGCCGCGCACCGTCGCCGCCGTCCCGCTCTACGACGAGGAGGGGACGATCGGCGTGCTGCAGGTGCTGGACAAGCGAGGGTCCGAGAGCTTCTCGCTGCGCGACATGGAGCTGCTGGCGGTCTTCGCCGCGCAGGCCACAGCCGCCATCACCGCCACGCGCGTGCAACGCGGGACGGCGCGCCTGATGACGCACATCCTGGAGCACGTCGGTGACGGCAGCCTGACCCCCGACCAGGTCGACATCATCGTGTCCGACGTGACCCGCGGCCTCGACGACCATGCCGATACGCCGTTCTGGCACCTGGTCGACCATGTCGAGGCGCTGCGTACCCTGGGCGAGCGCGACCTGACGCTGGTCGCCGACATCCTGAACGTGGTTGCGCGCCACGCGGAGCGAGCGCCAAGGCGGCGGTGAGCGGCCTCGACCTGCCGGCCTGGTCCGAGCCGTTTACGGACGTTGCGGGCCTCGCCCGCCGCATGCGCCTGCGTGGCATCAGCCGCGACTGGGCGTGGGGCGGCTCGACCGGCGCCGGCATCCGGGTCGGCATCGTGGACAGTGGCCTCGAGATCTCGCATCCGCGCCTTAATGGCCGGGTGGTGGAGAGCGTGGCGGTCGAGCTCGTCGACGGCGAGCCCAACGTGGTGCCCGACGACGGAGCGGACATGTACGGCCACGCCACCGCCTGCGGCGGCATCATCCTGGGCATGGCCCCGGAGGTGGAGCTCGTCTCCATTCGGGTGCTCGGGTCCGACCTGCGCGGGAAGGGCGCGGCGTTCGCCGCCGGCTTGGAGTGGGCGATCGACCATGGGATCGACGTGCTCAGCCTGAGCCTCTCGTCGAAGAGCGAGGCGATGTTCTCGGTCTTCCACGAGTTGGTCGACAGGGCCTATTTCCGTGGCATCCCGCTGGTCAGCGCCGCCAACAACGTGCCGGCCGCGAGCTACCCGTCCCTCTTCTCCACCGTCATCTCGGTTGCTGCCCACGGCGAGGCCGATCCGTGGAAGCTCTACTACAACCCGTCGCCACCGGTCGAGTTCGGAGCCTGGGGGGTCGACGTGCCGATCGCCTGGAAGGATGGTGGCAGCACGGTGGCCACCGGCAACAGCTTCGCCGCGCCGCACGTGACCGGCATGGTTGCCCTGATCCTGGCCAAGCATCGGGGCCTGACTCCATTCGAAGTGAAGTCGGTGCTTGCCGCCGTGGCGGACAACCCGCGCCGCGCCAGCCGGCCGGCGGCCGCTACTCGCTGAGCCGCCGCGGCGCGCGCAGCTGCCAGGCGTCGCGGATCACCTTCTCCAGCAGCGCCTCGCCGATCGCCGGGAGCCGAATCAGCACCGCTGGGTAGCCGTCGTAGTGCGGCTCCGTGAAGAAGACCTGGGGGTCGAGCGCCAGCATCGCCTGCTTCTCGGTCTCGTCAGCCACGCGGATGGCGATCACGTCCGGATTCGGCACCCGCGGCCGCTTGGGCTGGACGCGCTCCATCCAGATCCAGGTGAAGAGCCTGCCGTCGACGCGATAGGCGAACCCGCCGGGCTCTGAGGTTGCCTCTGGCAGGGCCGATGCGATTCGGTGGGCATCGTCCAGGGTCGCCATCCGTCGATGCTAGGTTGCTCGGTCAACGCGTTCGCGATCCAGCAGCATTCGCTTGCGCGCGTCGCCGCTGGTGCCCCAGCCGCTCCAGCCGTCGACGGCCCGCACCACGCGGTGACAGGGCACCGCCGGGAAGATGGGGCAGCGCGCCATCGCTCCGCCCACCGCTCGCGCACCGCCCGGTCGTCCGACCGCCATGGCAATGTCGCCGTAGGTGGCGCGATCGCCCCAGCCGATCTCGCGGACGGCCCCGTAGACCGCGGCGTCGAAGTCCGACAGGCCGCGCAGGTCGACCGGCGCCAGGTCCCGGCGCTCGCCAGCGATCCAGCCCGCCAGCCACTCCAGGTGGTCGGGCTCCGTGCCATCCAGGTCGGAGCGTGGCAGGCGTCGCCGCACCTCGGCCAGCAGCGGCGCGGGATCATCCCCGCGCTCGATCAGCAGGATGCCGCGCGGCGTGGTGGCGAGCTGCATCGGGCCCCAGGGGGTATTCACGGACCCGATCGCAATCGGCTCAGGCATGGCCGGCTAAGCATCCCACGACCATCGGCCCATGGGTGTTTGCTCGCGGACGCGTGCTATTCTCGGGCCCGCATGACCAGCAAGACCAAGGTCCCGTACCGCTGCTCCTTCTGTGGCAAGAGCCAGGAGCAGGTCCGCAAGCTGATCGCGGGCCAGGGTGTGTACATCTGCGACGAGTGCATCAACCTCTGCCAGGAGATCATCGAAGAGGAGATGCTCGAGGCGCCGCGCGCCGGCAAGGCCGCCGCCACCCCGCTGCCCAGCCCGCGCAAGATCAAGGAGCGCCTGGACGAATACGTCATCAGCCAGGACCAGGCCAAGAAGGTCCTCTCGGTGGCGGTCTATAACCACTACAAGCGCGTGAACGCCGGCCAGAGCGTCGACGACGTCGAGCTCGGCAAGTCGAACGTGATGCTGGTCGGCCCCACCGGGTCGGGCAAGACGCTGCTGGCGCAGACCCTGGCCAAGGTCCTTGACGTGCCCTTCTGCATCGCCGATGCGACCTCGCTGACCGAGGCGGGCTACGTCGGGGAGGACGTCGAGAACATCCTGCTGCGCCTCATCCAGGCCGCGGACTTCGACGTGCAGCGCGCCCAGCGCGGGATCATCTACATCGACGAGATCGACAAGATCGCGCGCAAGACGGACAACCCCTCCATCACCCGCGACGTGTCGGGCGAGGGCGTGCAGCAGGCGCTGCTGAAGATCCTGGAGGGCACGGTCGCCAACGTGCCGCCACAGGGCGGGCGCAAGCACCCGCACCAGGACTTCATCCAGATCGACACCACCAACGTGCTGTTCATCTGCGGCGGCGCCTTCGAGGGGCTGGAGAAGATCGTCGAGGAGCGGGTGGGCCGCCGCGGCATCGGCTTCGGCTCCGAGGCCCAGCGCACCAAGGACGACCGCCGCCGGCTGATGGATCAGCTGATGCCGGAGGACCTCCTCAAGTACGGGCTCATCCCCGAGTTCGTCGGCCGTCTGCCGGTGGTCGTCAGCCTGGCGGCGCTGGCCATGGAGGACCTGGTCAAGGTCCTGACCGAGCCGAAGAACGCGGTCACCAAGCAGTTCAGCAAGTTCCTGCAGCTCGACAAGGTGGAGCTGGTCTTCACGCCGGAGGCGCTCGACGCCACCGCCAAGCTGGCGATCGGCCGCAAGACCGGGGCGCGCGCCCTGCGCACCATCGTCGAGGAGGCGCTGCTGGAGGTCATGTACGACATCCCGGAGCGGACCGACGTCAAGAAGGTGGTCATCACCGCCGAGACGATCGAGCACGGCCAGCCGCCGATGCTGGTCACCGAGACCGATGACGCCGAGCCGCGCACCCGGCGCGGCAAGGAGCGGGCGGCCGAACGTGCGGTCGAGCGCGAGGAGGAATCGGCCTAGGCCGATCCGGGCGACTGGCCCTCCGCTTCCCCCGCGTCCTTCGCCATTTCGCCAGCGGACGACCCCGCTTCGTGCCCACGGCTCAGGTTCGAGGCCACGATGATCTGGCCGTTCGGCACGTGATGCACCGTACCGTCGGCGTCGCGCAGCATCGTCCGCCGCAGGCCGAAGTCCTCGACCACGCCTTCGACCCCGGCAATCCGGACGTGCTCGCCGGCGTTGAACTGGTTCTCGGCCACGATGAAGATGCCCGACAGCCAGTCCTTGATCAGCGCCTGGGCGCCAAAGCCGATCGCCAGGCCGGCGATGCCGAGACCGGCGATGGCCGGACCGATATCGACGTTGAATTGGTCCAGCACCATCAGCGCCGCCACCACCACGATCACCGCCCCCGCGATCCGGACCAGGAGCTGGCCCAGCGTCGTGACCCGCCGCTCGAGCTCGACCTGCGTGAGGTTGCCTGCGCTGGCGTCGCTGGTGCGCCGCGCGATCAGGTGACGCACCGCCGCCGCGACGGCGATGCGGATCGCGACATAGGCGGCTACCGCGGCGACGGCGATCAGGACGACCTGCGGTGCGGCTGCGGCCAGTGTCTCGAGGAACATCGGGCGCATGGTAGCAACCGACGCCGCTGGTACTACCGGCGTTCCAAGGCGGTACTTCGGGTCGCTGCGCCTTCACGCATGGCCCGGGCTAGCATGGCTCCACGCAGCGCGCCAATGAACGGCACGCGGGAGGCACCATCACCGGCATGGGCATGGAGCGACGGCGGACGGGATTTCGACTTTCCTGGACCGCCAACGACAAGCAGGGCGAAGGCGACGCGCAGCACGACGAGGCCGCGAGTGAGGCGGCGCCCGCTGCTGTCGACACCATGACCGCCGACGCCCCAGCCGATGAGACCTCCGCGCCCGAGACCGCGGCCACGGAGGCTTCCGCCGACGCGCCGGCCCCCGACGCGGCCCCCGACGCGGCTAACGCGACCCCCGACGCGGCTCCCGAGGCCGCTGCCGACAGCCCTCCCACAGGCGCGACCGCCATCGAAATGACGCCGGAAAGTGAGTCGAGCGAGTTCCTGGTCAGCCTGGTCGGCGCCATGCGAGGCGTGGCCGAGACCTCACGCGACGCCAGCCTGGCCGATCTGCGCACGACCGTCGACGCGCACATCGAGCGGCTGAACGCGAGCTCGACCGAGAAGGAATCCGATCTCCGCCGCGCCGCCGACCTCGACCTGCAGGGGGTCGGGGACTGGGAGCGCGACGAGATCGAGCGCATCAAGTCGGAGGCAGAAACGCGGCGAGACGCGCGCCGCACCCGGCTGGACCAGCAGCTCGCCGAGCACCGGACGGCCAGCGAGCGCGAGGTCGAGGCGACCCGCGCGCGGCTCTCCGACCATGAGCGTGAGCTGGCGGCCTTCTTCGCCCAGCTGGGCGAGATCAACGATCCGGCCGCTTTCGTGGCTGCCGCCAAGCGCATGCCACGGCCGCCCGAGCTCAACAGCACGTCAGCTCCGACCGATGCACCTGCCACCGAGACCGAGACGCCAACCCCGTCGGGGGATCCGCGCCTGGCGGCGATGGGCATGTCCGCCGGCACCGACACCGACGCCGACGCCTCCGAAGCGGCCGCGACCGCCGATTCGAACCCCGAGGCCGAATGGCCCACGCCGGCGGACGCAGATGCCACTGCGGAGGCTGGTGACGCTTCCACCGACAATCGCCTGGCCGCGCGCCTCGCACAGCTTGACCAGCGCATCGCCGGCGGGACGCAGGCAGTCGCTGCGACGGCGCCAGCGCCAACGAACGGCAACGAGACGTCAACTGCCGTGATCGTCAAGGGGCTGGGCAGCTTCGGCGCCATCACCAGCTTCAAGCAGTCGCTCGAGCGCGTCGAGGGCGTACGCGGCGTGACGCTGTCGCTGGGTCCGACGGGCGAGTTCGTGTACCGCGCCAGTCACGCGGCCGACTTCGACATGGTTGCCGCCGTGCAGAGCGTGGAGGGTCCCTCGGCCACGGTCGAGAACACCGACGGAACCCTGATCGTCACCCTTGGCCGCTCGCGCTAACGCTCTCATCGGCCGTCGGAACGGCCCGTGATAGACTCCCCGGCACGGCACTGACCGTGAGGAGTACCCCTCCATCGGCCCCCAAGAGAGGGCGAGCCACGGGCTGAAAGCCCGCCCGGGAGCGAGAGGGAGAAGTCGCACGCGAGCCGGCCGGGTCCGCCCGATACCGCGGGACACGAGGGTGCATCGGTCCAGCCAGTGCACCGAACGAAGGTGGTACCACGACGAGCCCGTTCGTCCTTCGACGAACGGGCTTCTGCTTGCCCTCACGAAGGAGCCGGACCGATGACGACGACGACGCGCCGCGACCTGCCGACGCGGTACGACGCTGCCGCGGTCGAGCCCGGCATCTATGACCGCTGGCTGGAGAGCGGCGCCTTCTCACCCGCGGCAGAGCCCCCGCGTGGAGCGGAGCGCTTCGTGATCACCATGCCGCCGCCGAACGTCACGGGCGCCTTGCACAACGGTCATGCGGTCTTCGTGACGCTCGAGGACCTGCTGATCCGCTACCACCGCATGCGCGGCGACGACACGCTGTGGGTGCCGGGCGTCGATCACGCCAGCATCGCCGCGCAGTTCGTGCTGGACAAGATCATCGGTGAGGAGGGGGAGACGCGCGCGTCGCTGGGTCGCGAGCGCTACCTGGAGCGGATGTGGCAGTTCATGGACGAAACGCGCGGCGTCATCGGCCACCAGATGCGCCGCCTGGGTGCCAGCGCCGACTGGTCGCGGGAGCGCTTCACCATGGATGCCGGCAGCGCGCGGGCGGTGCGCGTCGCCTTCAAGCGTCTGTGGGACGCGGACCTGGCCTACCGGGGCGAGGCGCTCGTCAACTGGTGCCCACGCTGTCGCACCACCATCAGCGACCTGGAGAACGTCAAGCACGAAGAGACCGGGACGCTGTGGGACATTCGCTACCACCTTGCCCTGGCCGACGGCACCCCCGATCCCGACGCCTGGATCACCGTGGCCACCACGCGCCCCGAGACGATCTTCGGCGACACGGCGGTGGCGGTGCACCCCGACGACGATCGCTGCCGGGCGCTGGTGGGCCGCGAGGCGATCCTGCCATTCCTCGGCCGGCGCCTGCCGATCATCGTCGACGAGCACGTGGAGCGCGAGTTCGGCACCGGGGCCGTGAAGATCACGCCTGCCC
Source organism: Candidatus Limnocylindria bacterium (assembly GCA_036560125.1). GTDB lineage: Bacteria > Chloroflexota > Limnocylindria > QHBO01 > QHBO01 > DASSCW01. Next base: position 5,118 of record DATBRW010000057.1, on the reverse strand, counting down.
ATGACTTCGACGACTACGAGGTGGGGCGCCGCCACGACCTTCCGCTCATCAACGTCCTGGACGAGGACGGACGACTGAACGACGAGGCGGGCGAGTTCGCCGGCATGGATCGCTTCGAGGCTCGCCCGGTCATCATCGAGCGGCTGACCTCCATGGGCGACCTGGAGGGGGAGCAGCCGCACCAGATGGTGATCGGCCGCTGCGATCGCTGCGGCACGGCGGTCGAGCCGCGCCTGTCGATCCAATGGTTCGTGCGGACCGGGCCGCTCGCGGAGCGTGCGCTCGCCAGCGTGCGCGAGGGTCGCACCACCATCATCCCGGGTCATTTCGAAAAGGTCTACGCCCATTGGATGGAGAACATCCACGACTGGGCGGTCGGCCGGCAGCTGTGGTGGGGACATCGGATCCCGGCCTGGCACTGCCCGGACGGCCACATCACCGTGTCCGACGCGGAGGATGGGCCCGATGCCTGCGCGACCTGCGGCCGGCCGGCGGCGGAGCTGACCCAGGAGACCGACATCTTCGACACCTGGTTCAGCAGCGGGCTGTGGCCGTTCAGCACCCTCGGCTGGCCGGACGACACGCCGGACTACCGACGCTTCTACCCCACCTCGGTGATGGAGACCGGCTACGACATCCTCTTCTTCTGGGTGGCGCGCATGATGATGCTCGGCCTCTTCCTGACCGACGCCGAGCCCTTCCACACCGTCTTCCTGCACGGGATCGTGCGCGCCGAGGGCGGCGTGAAGATGGGCAAGACCAAGGGCAACGTCGTCGATCCGCTGGAGGTCGTCGAGGAGTTCGGCGCCGACGCCATGCGCTTTGCGCTGGTGGTAGGGACGTCGCCCGGCAGCGACCAGCGGCTGACCGGGGCCAAGATCCAGGGGGCGCGCAACTTCACCAACAAGCTGTGGAACGCGGCCCGCTTCGTGATCGGCGCGCGCCCCGACCCGCTGGCTGAGCCTGACGGCGAGCCCGGATTGGCGGAGCGCTGGATCGGCTCCCGCCTGGCCGATGCCACCGAACGCGCCACCCGACAGCTGGATGCGCTGGATGCCTCCACCTACGCCAGCGGCCTCTACGACTTCGCCTGGAGCGACAACTGCGACTGGTTCCTGGAGATGGCCAAGCTCGACCTGCGCGACGAGGACACCTCCGACGCGGAGCGCTCGCGCATCTGGTGGTCCGCGGCGCGCACGCTGGCCGCCACCCTGCGCCTGCTGCACCCGATCGTGCCGTTCGTGACGGAGGAGATCTGGAGCCAGCTGCACGCTCTGGATCCGACACTCACCGACGGCGAGCCGCTGCTGATCAGCGCCCGCTGGCCAACGGCCGGTCAGGCGGACGCGACCGTCGACGCGCAGGTGGCCGACCTCATCGAGCTGGTGCGCGGCGTGCGCAACCTGCGCTCGGCGGCCGGCGTACCTGCCGGCGAGTGGATTCCGCTGGCGGTCGCCCCGGCCGACGGGTCGGCGGAGCGTGGCCTTGACACCGCCCTCCGCTTCCTGGAGCCGATGGCGCGGGCGCGACCGATCCAGCTGCGACCGGGCGAGACCGCTCCGGCCGGTGCGCCGGCCACCGTCGGTGGCCTGGGCGTTGCCTGGATGGAGCGTTCGGAGCCACAGGCCGCGTCGGGCGGTCGCGAGGCGTACCTGCGGCAGGGGATCGAGCGCCTGGAGGGCCTGCTTGGTGATGCCCGCTTCGTCGAGCGCGCCCCGGCGGCTGTCGTCCAACGCGAGCGCGAGCGGCTGGAGGAGCTGCGCACGCAGCTCGCCGGCCTGACCGGTGGTGGTGCCTGATCTTTTCGCGCCTGACCCGATCGGGCTATCGCGGAGCGCGAGGGTCCCGCTGGTAGAATCGGCCGCGCTGACCCACACCCCAAAGGACGTGCATGTCTTTCCTCCGCCGCAAGAGCAAGGTCGAAGAGGAAGCCCCTCCGCCACCCAGCCCGGTGCAGGAGGACGTCTCAGCCCAGCAGTACTCGCTGAAGCTGAACTACCTGGCAAAGTCGAGCGACGGTCTGCGCATGCAGCCCGATCCGGCCGTGCGGGCGATGCTGCCCGGCATCGTCGAGCCGCTGGCCAACTCCCCGGTGGAGACGATCGACCCGCTCTCGATGGAGTACAGCGACGCCGCCCCGACCATGGAGCGCTTCAACGAGATGCAGCAGTGGGTGCTGGCACGGCGCGAGATCGGACCCATCGGCCGGCACGCCCTCTACGTGCTGGAATCGACCGATGCGCTGGACATGACGGTGGACACCTTCTTCAGCGCCCTGCTGCACGGCGAGACCGACACCAGCGGCTATCCGGACTACGCGGCCATCGTGGGCGGCCTGGCAAGCCACTGGGATGAGCTGTCGGGCGAGCTGGTCGTGCGCGCCGTGGTGGGCTGGGGCGGCAAGGGGCAGCGCGGCGACACGGATCGCATCAGCCAGCGCCTGCTCAGCTCCCTCTACCAGCAGGTAATCGCGTCGGGGTACAGCCTGGGGGCGGCTGAATCGGCGCGGGCCCCGTCGGTCGGCGGGCATTCGGGCCTGGTCTGCGCCCACTGCGGCTTCGAGGCGGGGAGCGCGGGCGCGTTCTACTGCCCCAAGTGCGGCATGCGCATGAGCCGGACCTGACGCGGGGCAACAAATAGGGCTGGCGTCGCGCGGAGACATCGGGCCAGTACCTTTGGCGGTACCCGATGGGCCCTGGTCCCATTGTCGTGCGGGTGGGTGCGGCCAATAGTGGTGCAGTCCGCAACCGCTCTAACCGCACCGAAGGGGACCGATGGAGCGTCCTACCGTTCTTTTGGCCATGGCCGACAACGGCAACGGCCTCGCCGCCGACCTGGCTCGTGCAGGCTTCGATGCGCTGACCGACAGCGCTGCCGCGCTGGCCACGTTGAACGATGGTGGCCGCGTCGACCTGGCCGTGATCGACTGTGACCTTCCGGCCGAATCGACCCAGCAGCTCTACGCCGCGCTCCATGGCGACCACCCGGTCCCGACGCTGCTCCTATTCGGCGACGAGATCCCCGAGTTTGCGACCACCGCGACCTCGATCCGCGATGAGTACGCCGTCAAGCCGATCCCCAGCGACGCGCTGATCTACCGACTGCAGGCGCTGCTCATCCGATCCGGCCTGGCAGTGCCCGGCCAGGAGGCGGCGCTCACGACCACCGCGGCCGAGGACGGCACGATCATCGGCGAGGGTCGCGTGATCAGCATCTTCGCTCCCAAGGGCGGGGTCGGAAAGACGACCGTCTCGGTCAATACCGCCGTCGCCCTGCGAGAGCAGACACGTGCCAACGTCCTCCTTTTCGACGCCGACGTGGGCGTCGGCAATGTCACCTCCGTGCTGGCAGTCAAGTACCGCATGGGCTTGGCCGACCTGTCCGACTCGGCGCCGGAGGAATGGACCGATTCCGCATTCGAGCACTGCGTCACCACGCACGAGCCCTCGGGCGTTCGCGTCCTGACCTGGGGCAGCGACCCGGCCGACTCCGAGAATGTTGGCGTCGACCTGCTGCTCGCCGCCCTGCGCTGGGCCAAGGCCCATCACTCATACGTGGTGGTCGACACCCACCCGGGCTACGACGACCGCACCATGGCCATGCTGACGCTCGCCAACGAGATCCTGCTGGTGGTGACGCCGGAGGTTGGCTCGCTCCGCAACAGCGCGCAGTTCCTGGGCCTGGCCCGCGAGGTCGGCCTGGGCGACATCATCCGCGTGGTCGTGAACCGCGCCAACCACGGCATCCGCCTGCCCGACATCGAGGACGTGCTCAAGCTGCCGGTCAGCGCGACGGTCGTCTCGAACGGGCCGAAGGCCATCATCGCCTCGAACGAGGGGCAGCCGGTCGTCTCGAAGTTCCCGAAAGAGAAGATCTCGACGGACCTGCACAACGTCGCCCGCATCGTGGTCCAGGGCAACGCCCCCGTGGTCACCGCCCCACAGCGGCGCTCGTGGCTGGCTCAGCTCGTCTCCCGCACCTCGAACGCCTGATCCCTCTGCGCGCCCGACGGTGACGCCTGTGCGATCATGCGCCGGCCGTGCCTACGTATGACTACCAGTGCCGCCAGTGCGGGCACACGATCGAGGTAATCCACTCCATGCAGGAGTCCGGACCGGAGCGCTGTGAGCGCTGCGGCGGCGAGCTCCGCCGGGTCTTCTTCCCGGCCGGCATCATCTTCAAGGGCAGCGGCTTCTACAAGACCGACTCGCGTTCTGCCGGCTCGTCCTCCACGTCGTCCTCCACCCCGCCCGCGGCCAAGCCGTCATCTGGCAGCGAGCCGAAGGCGAGCTCCGGCGAGAGCGGCGGTGACTCGTCTGGTAGCGGCTCGGCGCCTGCCAAGGACAGCGGGAAGAAGGAGAGCGCCTAGTCCCTCGCGGGGCGGCTCAGGCCGACCGGGCCTGCGGTGTGCCGCAACGGCGGCAGAAGCGGGCCGATGCGCTGAGCGACAGGCCGCACTCGGCGCAGGCCTGGACGCCGACGTGGCTCATGGCGCCGGCGACCTCTTTGGCTGATGCCTCCCAGAACGCGCCGGGGGCCGGCAGCCCGGAGGCGGTACGCATCGCCATCTCCCTGGCGGAGACCGATGCGCCGCTCGATCGGTATGGCAGGACGTTCGAGCGGTCGGCCACCGCTCCCTCTCCCGGATCGCCGATCCCAAGCAGGTCGAGCTGCGCCTTGCGAGCGGCAACTGACGCGTCGTCGGCCACGGCGGCCACGCGGTCGGCATCCGGCACCTGCGGCGGCGGCGGCTGCTGCGGCATGGGGATGATGGTTTCGCTGATTGGACGGATCGGCTCCGGCGCCGGCCGCTCCGGCTCGGGCTCGACTTCCGCGGTGACCGGCTCCGGCTCGTGCGTCTCCGCCGCCAGCATGGCTGCCATCGTTGCGGCGGTGATCGGATCGGGCACGCCCGGCTCGGGTTCGTCGCCGTCGGCCACCATCGCGGCGGCAATGAGCTCCTCCGCCACGAGCGGGTCCGGCTGCTCGTCCGGCACGACCTCGGCGGCCACGATCGGCTCCGGCTCGAGGGCGATCGCCGCGTCCTCTTCCCACGCCACGACGCGGAGCGGCGGATATTCGTCGGCGCTTACCGCATCGGTGGCGGCTGCGGCCATG
>DATBRW010000056.1:0-1587 GCA_036560125.1 Candidatus Limnocylindria bacterium | reverse complement strand
CTTCTGCCGACCAGGACCCACTGCGGCCCCCCTCTTTCTCGAGCAGGGAGACCCGCTCGATCACGATGTCGCGCTGGAGCGCCTTGGCCATGTCGTACAGCGTGAGCGCCGCGACGCTGGCGGCGGTCAGTGCCTCCATCTCGACTCCGGTGCGAGCCGTGACCCTCACCTCAGCCCGGATGGCGACCGTGCCCGCCGCGCGGTCCGGGACCATCGTCACCTCCACCTTGTCCAGCGGCAGCGGATGGCAGAGCGGGATCAGGTCGGCGGTCCGCTTGGCGGCACCGATGCCGGCCAGCCGCGCCACGCCGAAGGCATCGCCCTTCGGCCCGCCGGCGTCGATCAGCGTCGCCAGCGTGTCCGGCTGCATCCTGACCGTGGCTTCCGCCACGGCGCGGCGTGCGGTCACGGGCTTGTCGCCCACGTCGACCATGCGCGCTTCGCCGCCCGGACCAAGATGGCTCGTCGTCACCCGATGGCTCCCAGCAGGAGCGCATCGTACGTCCGCCCCGCCTCGGCGGCGGGCTCCCCTTCCGGCACGACCAGCAGGGCGTTGGCGCTGGCCATCGGTCGCAGCTGCGATGAGGCCTGCCCGCCGGCCGGCCGTGCCTCCAGCCCATCGGTCCCGCGCGCCAGCCGCACGCGAAGGTAGGCGCGTCGCTCCTGGTCCTTGGGCATGCGCTCGTGAGCGACCGCCGGCAGCGTCAGCCGACCGCCACCCGACAGGCCGAGCATGCGGCGCATGAGCGGCCGGGCAAACAGCTCGAAGGTCACCAGCGCGCTGACCGGGTTGCCGGGCAGGCCGAGGACCGGCACGCCCCGCACCGCGCCAAAGGCGAGCGGCTTGCCCGGCTGCATGCGGATGCGCCAGAAGTCGAGCGCGCCCAGGCGTCCGATGACGTCCCGCACTAGATCGTGACGCCCCACCGACACGCCGCCGGAAGCCACCAGCAGGTCGGCCTCCGCCGCGCCGCGCATGACCTGCTGCTCGATCCGCGCCGCGTCGTCCGGAGTGCGCTCCAGCGGGACGGGCTCGCCGCCGGCTTCGGTGATGGCCGCCGCCAGGGCGATTCCGTTGGCGTCGTGGATCTGGCCCGCCGCCAGCGGCGCGCCCGGCGGCCGCAGCTCGTTGCCGGTCGACAGGATCGCGACCCGTGGACGGCGACGCACGGCCAGCTCGCCCAGGCCCAGCGATGCCAGCAATCCCAGCGTGGCTGCCGTGAGCGGCTCCTCCGGCAGCGTCACCATCTCGCCGGCCCGGGTGTCGTGGCCGGCACGGCGCACGAAGGCACCCGGCTCGGTGGCTGGGACGACCACCTCAGCCTCTGCTTCCTCCACGACCTCGATGGGCGCAATCGCGTCGGCGCCCGGTGGCATCGGGGCGCCGGTCATGATCCGGGCGGCCGTGCCGGGAACCACGTCGGGCAGCGTTCCGGCGCCGGCCGCGACCTCCCCGACCAACAGCAGCCGGCCCGGCGTGTCCGCCGCACGCAGCGCGTAGCCATCCATCGACGAGTTGTCGAAGGGCGGGACGTCAAGCGCCGCGGTGAGCTGGAACGATGCCGGCACGCGGCCGAAGCACGCATC
>DATBRW010000055.1:0-13112 GCA_036560125.1 Candidatus Limnocylindria bacterium | reverse complement strand
CGCTCTGGCGCTCGACCGTCCACGATCTGATGGAGCGGCTCCTGCAGCAGTTCGCCTGGGAACGGACCGGCGTTGTCGGCTTCGCCCGCCTTGGCGTGGGGCGCTAGCGCCCGAACTCAGCCGCCGGGCGGCGGCACCGATTCGCGATCGTCGCCGCCGGGCAGGACATGCGCCGGTCCTCGGATGATCGGCCGCACCAGGCTCACCCAGCCCACTGCCGCGATGGCGGCCAGCCCGACCATGATCCATGTCGTGGTCGCCGGCGGCAAGACCTCCGCCAGGGAGCCGGCGATGAACAGCGACGCCGCGATCGTCACCGTCACCAGGCCGTAGTCAAAGCTGAAGACGCGCCCGCGGATGTGGTCCGGGCTGGCCCGCTGCAGGCCGTACGACGAGAGCATCCACTGCGAGCCGCCGCCCAGGTGCGCAACGAAGACGCAGAGCATGGCAATCCATAACAGCGGCGCCAGGGGCAGCAGCAGGTAGCCCACTGCCCAGGCCACGAACGACCCGGCGATGCCCAGCAGCAGGCCGCGATCGGTCAGCCCCACCAGCGAGCGGGCCAGGAACGGGCCGATCAGCGCCCCCATGCCGCGCGCGGCGAACAGCAGCCCAATCCCCGCGTCGCCGGCATTGAACACGTCGCGGCCGAAGATGGCGAGCATCACGATCACCCCGGTGCCCACCCCGAAGGTCGTCTTCGACAGCAGCAGCGCCGCCAGCGTTCGATTGCCGCGCGCGAAGCGCACGACCACACTCAACGAGTCGCCCACCCCGCGCAGGCCACCGCGTGGCCGCTCGTGATGCACTCCGTCCGTGCCAAGCCGGCTGAAGGACCGATGGATCCCAAGCACCAGCAGCGCCGAGGCGCCGAACGAGGCGGCGTTGATCACGAATGCCGCATCACGTCCGAGCGTGACCGCCACGACGCCACCCAGCGCCGCCCCGACGGCCAGCATCGTGCCCCAGGCCGACCCGATCAGGACGTTGGCCTCGCCCAGCTCGTCGTCGTCCACCAGGTTCGGCAGCGCGGCCGATGACGTCGGCTCGAAGACGGCGGCACCGAACGAGAGCAGCGCCGCTGCCACGAAGGCGATCCACAGCGTTCCCGGATCGCGCGCCAGCAGGAAGGCCAGCGCGACCGGCACACGCGCGAGATCGGCCATCACCATCAGTCGCCGACGATCGAATCGGTCCGAAAGCACACCGGCGATGGGTGAGGCGACGGCGAAGGCGCCGGTCTGCACGACCAGCAGCAGCGAGGCGACCGACGGCGAGCCGGTCAGCTCCAGCGCCAGGCCAAGGATCGCGACGGTCGCGAACCAGTCGCCGGCGAAGCTGATCAGCTGCGCCGAGTAAAGGCGCGTGAAGGCCGGGTTGTGACGAAGCAGGTCGAGGTAGGGGCGGACGCGCATCGGCGAGCGCATGATGCCATGTGCCGCAGCGCAGCCCGGCACGAGGCTTGCGGATGAGGAGGCACTCATGAACACATTGCGTCGCGAAGTCGGGGCGCTGGGCTGGATCCTGCGCACGATCACCTTCGGCCTGGTCGCCGCCGCGGTCTACAAGGAGCTGCAGCTGCCCGCCGAGAAGCGGACGTGGCACGGGCGGCTGTTCGACGCCGTGCCCTACGACTTCCGCATTCCAACCCCGCGCAAGCTGCTGCAGGCCTTTTGGAACCCCGATTCGGGCAACATCTTCAGTGCGCAGCCGTTCGGCGTGGGCTGGACGGTCAACTTCGGGGCGCTGCTGCCCATGCTTCGCGGGTTGGTCAGCTCCGATGCCCCGCCGACGACTCGCCGCCGCCGCTCATCGCGCGCCAAGGGAGCCTGACCGAGCCCATCCGCCCCGACGGCGCGCCTGCGCTAGCATCGGGCAGCCGTGAACTGGTTCCCCCTCCTGCTGGTCACCCACATCCTGCTGGCCATCTCGCTGCTGGCGCCCAGCCTGCTGCTGCCATTCCTGCTGCGTCGCGCGGATGCGGCCGGCGCCTCTCGGTACGGACCCGTCACGCGCGGGCTGTTGGTCATGCAGGGGACCGGTTCGGTGGTGATCGCCATCGGCCTTGGGCTGACGGGTATCGGCCTGCTGGCGGTGCTGGGAGCGGAGCTGCTCAGCGAGCCATGGCTACTGGTCGCGCTTACCATCTACGCCATCAACCTGCTGGTCGCCGCCTTCATCTCGCGGCCAAACCTGCGCCGCCTGCTGCGACTCGACTCCGGCGATCCGGCGGCCTGGAACCGGCGCGCGCGGCGGCAGCGCTACGTGGCGTACGGGATGGCTGCGGCGACGGGGGTCATCGGCTTCCTGATGAGCACGAAGCCGACCCTGTGGTGAGCCAGTCGGTCAGAACTGCGGGATCGGCAGTGGGCGGCCCATCAGCCAGAAGAGCCCGGCCACAATCAGCAGCATCGCGAGCATGAAGACCCCAAACCACTTCAGGACTTCCCACATGGGCACACTCCTCGGCGATCGGTCGGCAGCTGACCGTCCCCCGCGGCGGGGCGATTCTACCCGGCCCGTCCAGCCCGACACCGGCCAATCGGGCGCCCCCTAGAATCGCCAGCGATGTCCCTGCGCCTGTACGACACCCGTCGCGGCCAGAAGGTGCCCTTCGCGCCAATCGGCGATGGGCCGGTCGGCCTCTACGTCTGCGGCGTGACGCCGTATGACACGGGCCACCTGGGGCATGCCTTCACCTACCTGAGCTTCGACGTCCTGCATCGGTACCTGGAGTACCTCGGCTACCAGGTCTTGTACGTCCAGAACCTGACCGATGTCGACGACGACATGCTCAAGCGCGCCCGCCAACTCGGGGTCGACTACCTGGAGCTGGGCAACCGGCACGTCACCACCTTCCTGACCGAGATGGCCGCCCTCAACTGGCTGCCGCCGGACCTCTACCCGCGCGCCACCCAGCACATCGACCGGATGCAGGAGCTGATCGCCAAGCTGCTGGAGCGTGGCCACGCCTACCAGGCCGAGGGCTACGTCTACTACGCCGTCGACTCGTGGCCCGACTACGGCGCGCTGTCCGGCCTGCCGCGCGAGGCGATGCTGCCGATCGCCAACGACCGCGGCAATGTCCCGGACCTGCCCGGCAAGCACGACCCGCTCGACTTCGTGCTGTGGCAGCCATCGGCTTCGGATGAGCCGTCGTGGCCGTCACCCTGGGGTGCGGGTCGGCCCGGGTGGCACATCGAGTGCTCGGCCATGAGCATCGAGTACCTCGGTCCGCGCTTCGAGATCCACGGTGGTGGCGCCGACCTCGCCTTTCCGCACCACGAGTCGGAGATCGCCCAGTCGGAAGGCGCCACCGGCGAGCGGCCCTTCGTGGAATGGTGGATGCACGCCGGCATGCTGCGCTTCGCCGACGAGAAGATGAGCAAGTCGCTCGGCAACCTGGTGCTGGTGCGCGACCTGCTGGCCTCGTACCCCGGCGACGCGATCCGCCACTACCTGATCTCGCACCACTACCGCGACGAGATCGCGTACGACGAGAGTGGGGTGGAGGCGTCTGCCCTCGCCACCGCGCGGCTGCGCCATGCGTGCCGCGTGGCGGAGGAGATCGAGCCACTGGCGCCGGCCCTGGCCGACCCGGCCACGCTTGACCCGTTGGTGGCCGGGCACCGTGAGCGCTTCCTGGCCGCCATGGACGACGACCTGGACACGCCGGCCGCCTTACCGGAGCTCCATGCCCTCGCCGCGATCGGCCTCAGCGAAGTCGATCCGGCCCTCCGGGCACAGGCCGGCTGGATGGTGCGTGAGCTTGGCGCACGGATCCTGGGCCTGCGACTGGCGACCGTGCCCAGCGTGGCGGAGACGAGCACGATCGACCAGGCCGTCCCGGCGTGACTCCCTCGCCCGCGCGGCCGCCAGAGCCTGCTGCCGCTGCCGAGGACGAGGACGAGGACCAGCTCGTCCCGGTCAGCGTGCGGCTGGGCAACGTGGTCCCGCCGGAAGATCCGGAGGACTGGACCCAGCCACTGACCTGGGTCGCCGCGGCGGGCATGCTGGCGGCCCCCACACTGACCTTGCTGTGGTTCTGGCTGGCGCCACCCGCGTCGGCGACGCTGATGCCCGGCACCTTCCTGGTAGCGGCCACTCTGGCAGCGGGCGGCGTCCTGACGGGCGCCACGCAGCAGGGCTGGCTGAGAGCGTCAACCGCGACCGTGGCTGCCGGCTTGTTCGCCGCCCTGGGCACCGTGCTGGTCGGTCAATTGATGGCCGGCGAGCGGCAGACCGGCGTCGCCTCACCAACGGTGGCCCTGGCATTCGCGGCGTCGGTAGCCGGCCTGGTGGGCGCGCTGGTGGCTGCCCCGCTGGCCGCCCTGTTTGCGTCCGACCGCGGACGGGGGATGCGACTGCTGGTCCCCGGCCTTGCCAGCGTCGGTGCGAGCTGGCTGGTGCTGTTCGGCGTGTTCGGCGCAGTCGCCTAGGTCGGCGGCCGCGCGACGGGGCTCTGCGCCACACCGTCCTCGACCAGCAGGCAGGCGGCCTCGTGCCCGCCGCCCAGGTCGAACAGCGGCGGGTCCTCGCGCGGGCAGCGGTCGAAGGCCACCGGGCAGCGTGGGTGGAAGCGGCAGCCGGAGGGTATGCGCGATGGGTCGGGTGTCTCACCGACCAGGATCACGGGACGCCGCCGCGCTGACGGATCGGGCACCGGCACCACCGAGCGCAGTGCGCGCGTATACGGGTGCTGCGGATCGGACAGGACGGTGCGGGCGTCGCCGATCTCCACGATGCGGCCCAGGTACATGACCGCGATCCGATCCGCGTAGGCGGCCACGGTGGACAGGTCGTGCGTGATCATCAGTACCGCGATGCCGTGCTCGTCGGCCAGCTTGCGCAGCAGGTTCAGGATCTCGGCCCTGATGCTGACATCTAGCATGCTCACCGGCTCATCGGCCACCAGCAGGCTCGGCCGCAGTGCCAGTGCCGCAGCGATGACGATCCGCTGGCGCTGGCCGCCCGACAGCTCGAACGGCAGGCGGTGCAGATAGGCTTCCGGCGGCGTCATGCCGGCCTGGGTGAGCGCCTCGCGCACGCGCTCAGCGAGCTCCGTGGTGGTGCCCGCCATCCCGTGCACCTTCAACGGCTCGGCCACGATGTCCTGCACGCGCATCCGGGGATTCAGCGACTCGTACGGGTCCTGGAAGATCATTTGCACGCCGCGGCGCAGGCGGAGCAGCTCGCGGTGCGAGAGCTTGCCGACATGCTGTCCCTGGAAGACGACGCTGCCGGCCGTCGGCGGCATCAGGCCGAGCAGCAGGTTGCCGGTGGTCGTCTTGCCGCACCCAGACTCCCCGACCAGGGCCAGCACCTCGCCCGGTGAGACCTGGAAGCTGATGCCGTCAACCGCCGTCACGTCGCGGGCGGGCCGGCGCGTCACCATGTCGGTCAGCGACCGCTGCCCCGGAAACTCCTTGCGCAGGCCTTCGACAACGAGGACGGGCTCAAGCATCGGCGGCCACCGCCTCGTGCTCGTGGCCGGGCTCCTCGAGGAAGCAGGCCACGCGCCGGCCATGAATCAGCTCGTAGGCGGGCGGGCGTTCGACCCGGCAACGGTCGAAGACCATTGGGCAGCGCGGCGCGAACGGGCAGCCCGGCGGCATGGCGTCCAGCCGCGGCGGTGTGCCGGCGATGGAGACGAGCTCGCGCTCCGGATGCGCCAGGTCGGGGAACGACGCGAGCAGCGCCTGCGTGTATGGGTGCCGCGGCTTGGCGTACAGGCGCCCGGCCTCTGCCTCCTCCGCAATGATGCCGCCGTACATGACCAGCACGCGGTCGCAGCGCTGGCCCACCACGCCCAGGTCGTGGGTGACCATGATGGTGGCCATCCCGAGCTCGCTCGACAGCCCGGCCAGCAGCTCCAGGATCTGGGCCTGGATCATCACGTCCAGGGCGGTGGTCGGCTCGTCGGCCACGATCACGTCGGGGTTGCAGGCCAGGGCCAGCGCGATCATGGCGCGCTGGCGCATGCCGCCCGAGAAGGTGTGCGGGTAGTCATGCGCTCGGTGGCGTGTGATGCCCACCCGCTCGAGCACTTCCTCGGCGCGCTGCGTCGCGCCGCGGCGACCGACGGAAGGCTCGTGGACCCGGACCGCCTCGGCCACCTGGTCACCCACCCGGCGCACCGGGTTGAGTGAGTTCATGGCGCCCTGGAACACGATCGCCAGGCGCGCCCAGCGCACGGCCCGCATCTCGCGAGCGTCGAGCGTCATCAGGTCCTCGCCGTCGAACAGGACCTGCCCGCCCACCACGCGCCCGCCCGGCGGCAGCAGTCGCAGCATGGCCAGCGCGGTCGTCGTCTTACCCGAGCCGGACTCCCCTACCAGGCCGATCGTCTCGCCCCGCCGCAGGTCGAACGAGACGTCGTTCACCGCGCGCAGTGGTCCGCTCGGCGAATCGAACTCGACCATCAGGTTGCGCACGCTGAGCAGCGGCACCTCGGCCGTGACCGGGCGGGTCGGTAGCTGCTGCGGTCGGGCTGGAACTGCCGGCGAACCGCCGCGCTCCCGCTCCAGGTGGTGGCGCTTCAGGCGCGGGTTGATCGTGTCCTCGAGCGCCGTGCCGAGCAGGGTGGTGCCGAGCACGACCCACACGATTGCGAGCCCGGGCGGAATCAGCGCCCACCACGCTCCAGCCGAGATCGCTCCACGATTGAAGGCGAAATTCAGCATCTGGCCCCAGCTGATGACGGTCGGGTCGCCAAGGCCGATGAAGGACAGCGTCGACTCCTCCAGGACCGCAAGGCTGATGATCAGGACCGTATTCGCGATCATCAGCGGCAGCACGGCCGGCATCACGTGCCGGCGCAGGATGTAGGCGTCGCCGGCGCCGATGGCCTTCGCGCGCAGCACGAACTTCCGCTCGCGCACGGACAGCGTCTGGGAACGCACCAGGCGGGCGGTGGTCGACCATCCCAGCAGCCCGATGACCAGGATGATGTTGAGCAGCGACGGGCCAAGGATGGCCACGATCACGATCTGCAGAGCAATATCAGGGATCACCAGGAAGAAGTCGGTGAAGCCCATCAGCAGGCCGCCGACACGCCCTCCCAGGTAGCCGGCAATGATCCCGATCAGCCCGCCGACGATGGTCGTGATGGCGGCGGCGGTGAACCCCACCGTCAGGGACACGCGCGACCCGTAAATCAATGACGACAGAACGTCCTTGCCGCCGTCATCGGTCCCCAGCGGGTGCTCAGCAGAGGGCGGCTGGTAGATGTCAAATACCGTGACGTGCGTCGGGGCATATGGATCGTATGGGGCGAGGACCGGCGCGAAGATGGCCACCAGGATCGCAGACAGCAGCATGAACCCGCCGATCAAGCCCATCGGTCCGCGCAGGAAGCGTCGCCACGACGCGCGGGCAAGGGGCGCGCTGCTGGGTGCGCTGACCTCGATGATGGCGGTCATGTGGTGCTCACTCGCGGATCGAGCCACCCGTACACCACGTCAGCCACCAGGTTGGCGATCACAACCGCCACGGCGATCAGCAGGAATGCGCCCTGCAGCACGGGGTAGTCGCGCTCGCTGATCGCGTCCACGGTGAGGAGGCCGATCCCAGGCCAGCTGAACACCTCCTCAACCTGGATCGCACCGGACACGGTAAAGGCGAGGTTGATCGCGATCAGCGTGACCATCGGCAGCATGGCATTGCGCAGCGCATGGTCCTTGATGATCTGGAAGGTCGACAGGCCCTTGGCCTTGGCGGTGAGGATGTAGTCCTCGCTGAACACGTCCAGGACGCTGCTCCGCATGATCAGCATGTACTCGCCCAGCAGGACCAGCGTGAAGGCCAGGGTCGGCATGGCCATGTGGCGGACTATGTCGACCAGCTGCTCCCACCAGGACGCGTACTCGGCGCCGATGGTCTCCATGCCGCGGGTTGGCAGGTCCAGGTAGCTCGAGCCGAAGACGAGCAGCAGGATGGCCAGGAAGAACGTCGGCAGCGACCACATGAACAGGCTGAAGGTCAGCGACACGACGTCCAGCGAGGTGCCGCGACGCCAGGCGGCGATCAGGCCGAGGACGATTCCGAAGAAGATGGCGAGTAGCTGCGCGGGCAGGATCAGCCACAGGGTGTTGACCAGCGCCTCCGCCAGCATGTCGGCCACCGATTCGTCGCGGAATGCGTAGCTGGTCCCGAGGTCGCCCTGGGACAGCGCGCCGAGGTAGGCGAAGTACTGGGAGTCGAAGGGGTTCTCGCCCGGCTCCAGGTTGATGAAGGCTGGCTTATCCAGGCCGAAGCGCTCGGTCAACGCGACGATCGATGCGGGGCTCAGTCGCGGGTCGTGCGCGCCGGCCTTGGCGGGGTCGCCCGGCAGGACGCGAAACAGGAAGAAGTTGAAGGTGATGACCACGAAGACCACCACCAGCGCCCAGATTGCGCGGCCCAGCAGGAATCGTCCGCGACCTTTCATGCGCGCAGGCCCGGCCGACGTCCGTTGGCTGCTATCGGTCTGGCCACGGGTTGGTCAGCAGGTGATGGCAGAATTACTCTGTCGGTCGGAGAACTGTGAGCGTCTCCGGCGCAGTGAGACCGAAGGTCGGGTTGTCGTCGAGCCAGCCCGTGAAGGTGTCGGTGCGCCATGCCTCCACCACACCCGAGTAGTACGGGACGACATACGGCACGTCGTCGAGCAGCTGCTGCTGCATCTCGTGCACGATTTCAATTCGGGCATCGCGATCCGTCTCACGGCCCTGGTCGGCGTATAGCTGGTCGTAGCCCTCGTCGCAGTAGCCGGTTTCGCTGTAGCCGGTCGGGATCTCCTGGCACGTCGTCACGCCAAGCAAGAAGCCCGGATCCGGATCCGAGCCCCAGCCCCAGCGGATGACGTCGTAGTCGAAGGCGGGGCAGCAGACGCTGGTCAGCGTGTCGGGGTCGAGCGCTGCGATCGTGATCTTCACGCCGACGACTGCCCACATTTGGGAGATGAGCTGGGCCTCACGTGGACCGGTGTCGCTGTCATCGGGGAAGTTGAAGCGGAAGGTCAGGTCGCCGGTCGGACAGTCCTGCCCAGTCTTGCACTCCCGAATCCCATCCCCGTCCGTATCGATGTAACCAGCCTGATCGAGAAGGGCGTTCGCGCCGTCAGGGTCAAATGGAATGTCCGCGTCGGTGCCGATGAAGTAGTCGCCCAGGCCAGGCGGAACGAAGCCCACGCCCGGACTGCCAAGACCCACCAGCGCGACATCGATGATGTTCTGCTTGTCGATCGCCATCGCCAGCGCGCGCCGCACCTCGACCTCCTGGAGGGCGGGATGGCCGGTGCACTTGCCTCCGTCGTCGGTCGGGCAGTTCTCAGGGCTGACAGTGTTGAACAGGATGTCGGTTAGATCGCCACCCGCGCCAATGTCAGCGGCATGCACATGCACGTTCTCGGCATTGTTCAGGGCTGCGTAGGCGGTGGCGGGAAACTCACTGATGGCGTCCACCTCGCCGCTGGTCAGCGCCTGTACGCGGGAGTCCGCGTTCTTGTAGGTCAGGAAGTCGACCTCGGCGATGTTCGGGGGGCCATTCCAGTAAGCCTCATTCGCGGCCAGGCGGGTGAACTCGCGCCGCTTGTACTGGGCCAGCTTGAAGGGCCCGGAACCGATCATGTCCAGGTTCTGGAACTCGACGGGATCCTCGCAGCTGTCATCCTTTTTAGGACATGCCGCGACGTCCTCCCAGAGGTGCTTGGGCAGGACGTACATGAAGGCCATGTTGGCCTCGAAGTTCCCGATCGGGTCCTTCGTGGTCAGGGTCACCGTCGTCGCATCGGTGGCCTCGATGGTGTCGAAGTAGGTGGCATACGACGGCAGGTATGGGAAGTCCGGCGTGTCCTTGTACAGCTGGATCGAGAAGGCCACGTCCTCGGCCGTCAGCGGTGTGCCGTCATGGAACACCGCGTCGTCGCGGATGGTCATGGTCCAGGTCAGCCCATCATCGGAAACCGACCAGTCGGTCGCGAGCTCAGGCACGAAGTCGCCTGCCTGGTTGACCCTGATCGGGGTGTCGTAGACCAGCTCATAGAGGGTGTAGGCCTCTTCGAGGAGCCCGTTCCCCGGATTGAGAGAGTCCGGGGACCCGCCGATGCCGATGCGCACCGTGCCGCCAGTCGCGTTGCTGCTCGGCTGCGGCCCACCCGAGCCGGACGGCTCGCCGGACTGCTGCTGGCCGCCGCACGCGGACAGCACCAGACCCATCACAACCGCAACGGCGAAGAGCCTGGCCGACGATGAGCTGCGCATCGAATCTCCCTTTCTGGACCGATGGCGGCGGCAGACAGCGGGTCGTCGCCGAGGGGGTTTGCCCACCGTCGGGGCGCTGATCGGCGGAGCATGGCACAGGCCGCGGAAACGGGTCAATGATTCGATGGCGCGCCGCGGAATCCGCCATGCCAGACGGTGTGCAGACCCGGAATCCTTGGTCGGTCAGGTGCGGCATACTCCGCCCGCATGCCATCAGCCACCGGGCGCGCCCTGGTCAATGCCCAGGCCGTGATCGAGTCCTTCAGCCTGTCCTCTGACGGCGAACGCCTCGCATACGGCCTGCGGCAGGTCCGTGGTGGCCGCTACGTCTCGCACCTGCGGTCGGTGGCATGGTCCGGCGGCCGCCCCAGGCGCCTGACGTCTGGACCAGTGCGCGACGTGAACCCCGCCATCTCGCCCGACGGCCGGCTGCTGGCCTTCACGCGCACGGCGGTGGGTCCCGATCCAGGCGAGGCGCAGATCTGGATCATGCCGCTCGATGGCGGCGAGGCATGGCAGCTGACGAAGCAGCGTCACGGTGCGAGCACGCCCGTCTGGAGCCCGGACGGCAAGCGCCTGCTGTTCCTGGGCCAGGCCGGGGATGATCGGTTCATTGTCGGACGGGTTCGTCCCAAGCGGGCCCCCGTCGCGCGCCGGATCACCCGGACCGATTTCCGCGACGACGACAGCGGGCTGCTCGGGCGCCGCACGCATCTGTGGACGATCGCCGCGCGGCCCGGCGCACGGCCCCGCCGCCTGACCCAGGGCGACTTCGACGTGCAGGAACCGACCTGGGCCCCGGATGGCTCGTGGATCGCCATCACTGCAGACATGGGCGACGACTGGAACCTCATGCCGCGCACCGCCCTCTACCGCGTGCCGAGTGGCGGCGGCGCGTTCTCGCTCCTGGCGGAGCTGCCAGGAGACGCCTGGAACGCGGCCATCTCACCGGACGGTCGGGCCGTCGCCTTTCTTGGCACCGATGTCGCCGACCCCCCGGAGCACGCCCTGACGCGCGCCTGGCTGGTGCCCGCCGGCGGCGGGACGCCGCGCTGCCTCACCCCGAAGCTCGACCGATCCATCGGCAACGGCGCGTGGGCGGACCTCGTGATGGCCGACGATCATCCCGGTCCCGCCTGGCTGGATCCCGCGACGCTGGTCGTGATCGTGGGCGACCGCGGCCGGAACATGCCGTACCGGGTCAGCCTGGATGGTGAGCTTGCCCCGCTCGTTGCGCCGGGACGCCTGGTGGGCTGCGCGGTCGCGACCGCCGCCGGGCGGGTGGCGCTGAGTGCCGGCGTGGACCGCCACGCCGCCGAGCTGTACGCGCTGGACGGAGGAGGCCGTCGATCAGCGCGGATGCGGCGGCTCACGACGAACGGCTCCGGTTGGCAGGACCGGTTCCCGCTTCCGGCCTGGGAGGAGGCATGGATCGATGGGCCGGGCGGCCCGATCCAGACCTGGATCGTGTCGCCGCCGCGTGCCGGCAGCCGGCCACTCCCCACCATCGTGATCATCCACGGCGGGCCTACTGGTGGCTTTGCCCCAGGCGGGACCATGGACAGCACCATGCTGGCCGCGCACGGCTACCGGCTGGTGCTGGCCAACATCCGCGGCTCGGACACGCACGGGGCGGCCTGGATCAAGGCCCTGAACGGCCGCTGGGGCCACGTCGACGCCGCCGACATCCATGCCGTGCTGGACGGCCTTATCGCGCGCGGGCTGGCCGATCCGAAGCGGCTCGGCGTCATGGGCCTCTCCTACGGCGGCTACCTGACGCAGTGGCTGGTCGGGCACAGCGATCGGTTCCGGGCGGCGGTGGCGGAGAACGGCGTGGCGAACCAGGTCTCTGCCTGGGGCAACTCGTACTTCGGCGTGCACTACAACCGTCGCCACAACATCGGCAACCCGCTGACCGAGCGGGGCATGCGGCAGCTGTGGCGGACCTCGCCGTTGAGTGCCGCGGCCGAGATCCGCACACCGCTGCTCATGCTCCAGGCGGAGGAGGACCGCAACTGCCCGGCGGCCGACAACGAGCAGCTGTTCACCGCCCTCAAGGTGCTGGGTCGCGAGGTCGAGTACGTGCTCTACCCGGAGGAGCACCACGAGCTGAAGAACTACGGCCGGCCGGATCGGCGCATCGACCGCATGGAGCGAGTGCTGGCTTGGTTCGACCGCTACCTCGCCGCGGAGCCCTCAGGCAGCGGGTGACTTCCGGCTGAGGCGCTCGGCCAGGCCACCCATCGTCAATGCCAGGCCCAGGCCGATGATCCCGATCGCTGCCACCAGGCGGAACGCCTCACCGCCAAAGGCGGTGGCGAAGGCCAGGTAGGCCAGCACGCCGCCGAGCGCCACGCCGGCGCCGATCCACTTGAAGGCCGGCGCATCGGCGATCCAGCCGGCGGCGTACATGCCCAGGCCGAGGCTGAAGGGAAGGACGCTCCACAGGTAGGTCCAGGCGGTCCATCGGTCCGTCAGGCTGGTGTACAGCAGCGCCCCGCCCACACCTGCCAGGACCGCGCCGGGAATGACCATGCCGGCGCGCAGGCGCCGATGCTGGCCCCCGAAGAAGGCCGGCACCAGGAAGAACAGGCTCAGCACGATCATCAGCAGCGGCCACCAGGCCCACAGCTCCGGGCTGACACCGAGGTCGACCAGGACGCCGCGAATCCACTCTCCGCCCAGGATCGCGATGCCGACCACGACCAGCGTCAGGCCGGCGAACAGCTCGATGGCGCGGCTCATTCGCCCGAGTATACCGACGGCCCTTCGACGCTCCCGCGAGCTGCGCTTGACGCCCTTCCTGCCCGATGCGACCGTGCAGCCCATGCGCGCGTTGGTGCGGCTCCTCGGCCGTCGGCTGCCCCGAAC
>DATBRW010000054.1:0-7015 GCA_036560125.1 Candidatus Limnocylindria bacterium | reverse complement strand
CTGGGTCGCGATCCTCAGAGGCCGTGGTGAAGCCAACCAGGTCGGCAAACAGCACGGACACTAGGCGTCGTTCCGCAACGGCCATCCCGATCGGCGGGATGGCGCCCACCACGGGCTGCGACGGGGCCGGCAGCTCCGAGCCGCAGCTCGCACAGAAATGAGCGGCAGGCAGGTTGGCGTGGCCGCACACCGGGCAGGCGGTCGCCAGCCGGTTGCCGCACTGGATGCAGAAGTTCGCGCCGGCCTGGTTGGCCGTTCCGCAGCTATCGCAAATCACGGTGGCTGAACCTTACAACGGGCCGTTTCTGCTGCCATTTCCCACGGGGTGGGACCAACGGAGAAGAAAGACCCGAATCCGGCCTGAATCGGGCCGCTACTTGTCCAGGATTCCCATCCGGAGAGAATCCGCGCCACGTTTCGACCGCTTCTTGTCCGTTAGTCCCGTGGGGTGGGAATTCGCGGCGAGTTGTCCGACCTAGCGGACGCGGGCGAGGGTTACGCCGTCGGCGATCGGCGTCATGGCCAGGTCCACCCGCTCATCCACCGCGATCTTCTCGTTCAGGGCGCGGATGGCCTGCGTGTCCGCGTCCTGGTCTGCCTCGTCGACGACGCGCCCGCTCCACAGGACGTTGTCGATCGCGATCAACCCGCCGGGCCGCACCAGCTGCAGCGCCCGCTCGTAGTAGTTGTCGTAGTTGCCCTTGTCGGCATCGATGAAGGCGAGGTCGAACAGGCTGCCCTGACCCTCGGCCAGCAGCGCGTCCAGCGTCTCGACGGCAGGCGCCAGGCGGAGCTCGATCCGATCGGCGACGCCGGCATCGATCCAGGCCTCCCGCGCGATATCGGTCCAGTCCTTTGACACGTCGCAGCAGAGGATTCGGCCGTCGCCATCCTGGGCCAGCGCCATGGCGGTCGAGGAGTAGCCCGTGAAGGTGCCGACCTCCAGGATTCGCCGCGCTGGCACGAGCCGAACCAGCATCTGCAGGAACGCACCCTCGTCGGGCGAGATCTGCATGCGGGCGTTCTCCATGCTGGCGGTCCGATCGCGCAGACGAGCCAGGACCGGGTGCTCGCGCACGCCAACGCGCAGCACGTAATCGTTGAGGGCCTCATCGAGGCCGATGCTTCCCTTTGCCATGCTCGGCATGGTACGCGCGCCGGCGTCAGTCGAAGACCGATGTCTCCCGATAGCCCTCCGGGACCTCCCGGTCCCGCCACTTGCGCAGCACGTAGAACTCGGGGGAGATGGCGCGCGCCTGCAGGTCGGCGGGCAGGTCGAGCAGCCAGCCCATGTCCTGCCGCTGGGTCTTGTGGCAGTCCATGCAGGCCAGCTTCTGGGCGCCGTACGCGGCGACGTCCAGGTCGAGGTTGACCTTGTCGGCGGGCGTGCCCCACTCCTCTGACGAGTCCTCGCTCTCGGGCTCTTCCTCGTCCGCGCCCCACGGCAGCTCGATGCCGCGCTCCTTCATGTCGTTCACGAGCGCCATCCATCGGTCTCGGTTGATAGCGGTCTCGTACAGCTTGCCAACGGCATGCGGCGGCCCCGCCGCCGGGTAGCGGTCCGGGTCGGCGGCGGCTTCCCAGGCGCCATCGGCAATGCGGTGGGCGTTGATGTGGTCGGGATGTCCGTAGTTGCCGTTCGAGTCGTAACTGACCATGACCGCGGGGCGGGTCCGGCGCACGATCGCCACCAGCCGGCCGGTGGCCTCGTCCAGGTCGGCATTCCAGAACGCCTCGGGATGGGCGTTCGACTCGGTGCCCATCATCCCGGAGTCGCGGTAGCCGAGGAGATGCAGCTCCAGCGTGCCCGGGCCGTTACCGCGGAGCGCATCCAGGGCGCATTGCAGCTCGGCCTGGCGAATGTCGCGCAGCCGCGGCTTGGCCTCCTCGTGATCGAGGCTGGGATCGTGGATCTCACCCTCCTCGCCGCCGGTGCAGGTCACCAGGTCCACCTGCCGGCCCTCCGCCACCGAGCGTGCGATCAGGCCGCCGGTGCCGAACGCCTCGTCATCGGGATGCGCGTGGACCAGCAGCACGCCCCCGCCATCGGTCATTGGCCCGATTCCTCCGTGGCTGCCCGATGCTCGTCGCACTGGCAGAGCTCACGCAGCTTCAGGTAGGTGAAGAGACCGGTGTCGTGGCCATCGGCCCAGATCGGGGCGAGCGCGTATCGGCCGATCCATTTCACCCGCTCCATGGTGGTCTGCTCCGGGGTGAAGACGGTCCCCAGCGTCACCACGCCGGGCATGTTCCCCTCGCCGGCGCACAGGGCACACGGGCAGGCCTGCCGCAACGTCATCCAGCCCCAGACGCCAAGGTGGCCGTCGTCCCAGCGAATGCGCATGAGCCGATCCGTCTCGTCCAGCTCTACTGCGATGGGATTGACGATCTGCTTCATCACGGCCCCCAGTTCGACATTGAGCCACGCCACTCGGCTCCGAAGGCTGCGCCCGAGCTGGTGAGTGGCATCGGGTCATTGCGATCTGCCAGGTCCCAGACGTAGATGTCCTGCCGGACGCCGCCGCTGGCGCCCGTCACGCCGATCGTGAAGACGATCTCATTGTTGCCCGGCGCCCAGCGGATATGGCTGACCAGGCCCGATACGCCGGTGCTGGCGACGACGTTGTTGCCCCGGTCGCGCAGCCGCAGCGCGGTGGTGTTGCCGTCCTCGTGGGCCGTTACCCGCTGCGTGCCGTCCGGCGACCACAGGATCGGCTCGCGCGCGATCTCGGTCACGTCTCCGTTGGCCGGATCGACCCGATAGGTGGCCGGGGCACCCAGCACCCAGAGCGTCAGGTTGCCATCCGCCACCGCGTACAGGCGCACCAGGCCGCCATCGTCGATGAACTGCGCCTCCTTGACCGGCGCCTCGGCGCCGGTGTCCGGGTGCGGGTAGCGGATGGTGGCCAGCTGCCTGGTGGCGGCGCTGGCGAAGTCGATCTCCAGGATCTTGGCCAGATCGTCCCCACCGTCCCTGGTGACGCGCACCGCGTACAGCGTCTCGGCATCCCAGCCGAAGGTGAGGGTCCTGATGTTGTCGGCCAAGCGCCGCGCTTTGCCGCCGCGGTCAAGGGCCACGGCCCGGGCGTTGATCACCGCCGCCGATACCCTCCCGTCCGGCGAGTTGGCGTAGCTGGAGACGCCCTGCTCGGCCTGCGCCAGCACGTCCGGATCCTTGGTCTCGCTGAAATCGCGCAGCAGCAGGTAGATGGGCGCCACGGCCGATGGGCGGCCCAGGTAGGTCATCTCCAGTGGCCCGAAGGCCGGCGGCGGCTGGCTGGGCGTCGGCGCGGACGTTTCGTCACCGGATGCCGACGGCGAGGCAGCCCCGCTGCCGCTCGGCTGCGAGGACGGATCCACGCCTGCGGCGCTGGCGCTCGGCTGCTCGCTGCCGGTCGGCTGACTGGCGACCAGGCCGTTCGGCGAGCTGAAGATCAGCGCCAGCAGCACGATCACGATGCCGGCCAGGGCCAGGATGACGCCGATCAGCCACGGGACCGCCTGCTCGGCAGTGGTCGGGCCGCGACGGTTGCCGTCGCGCTTCGGATCCCATGAGCCTGGCGAACCACCGAAGGCCGTGGCGGCAACGGCAGCCTCGACCTCGACATCGTCCGACGGCGCGTACTCGCGCTCAAAGGGATCCTCGGGGACCGATCCCACCTGGGGCTCCGGTTCCGGTTCTTCGGGTGGCGGCGTGGGAGCCAGTTGATCGGCGACGGCCTGGGCGGCGATGGCGGCTGCGGCGATCTCCCCGGTTCGATCGGGCTCCGGCTCGGCCTCGGAAGCCGATTCCGGCTCCAGCTCCGGATCACTGACTGGAACGGAAGGGGCCAATTGATCCGCAAGTGCTTGGGCCGCGATGGCGGCCGCGGCGATTTGCGGGGTTCGATCGGGCTCCGGCTCCGGCTCCACATCAGGCTCGGAGTCCACCGCCCGCATCGGCTCGGGCTCGGCTGGCTCGGGCTCGGGCTCGGGCTCTCGATCGTCGGGCGGCTCCTCGGCAACCATCGGCTCAGATTCCGACGGCTGCTCAGCCTCGGCTGGCTGCTCAGCGGCAGGCTGCTCCGGCTCGGGCGGGGTATCTGTCCAGGCGGGCTCGCTGTCGAACGGGGGCTCGGTCGCCGCCGGCTCGTAGGGCGGCTCGCGTCGCGGCGGGAATCCCCAGGCATCGTCCTGCGGCGGAGTGGGGACGGGCGCGAAGGGATCGGCCTCGGTGGGTTCGGAATCGAAGGGTTCAGAGTCCGACCACTCCCCCTCCAGGGGTTCAACGGATGGCTTGTTGGGCGGCAGCGGCTCAAACCGATAGGGGTCGTCAGACCAGCCCGCTCCTGGCTCTTGTGCCCGGTTCTCCTCCAGGTCGCGCTCGGGCCAGTCCGGGCCGTCTTCCGGCAGTCGGGGGTCGCTCACGCGGCCCCGCCGGCAGGTCGGCTCATCCGCCGCATGATAGCGAGCCGTCCGGCGATGGGACACTCGACGGGTAACATGCGGTCCATGAGCACGCTCCGCGTCGCCGCATGTCAGATCGACCCGCAGCTGGGCGAGGTCGACGCCAACCTCGAGCGCATCGCCAAGGCCGTGACGGACGCGGCCACGCAGGGCGCCACCTTCATCGTGCTGCCGGAGGCGGCCGTGACGGGATACGCCTTCGCCTCATTGGCCGAGGCGCTGCCGGTGGCGCGTAAGGCAGAGACGGTCGCCGAGAAGGTGCTGGCCGGACTGGCCGGAACCCATCGGGCCACCATCGTCTGCGGTTCGCTGGAAGCCAACGGTGACGAGGTCTTCAATGTCGCGCTGGTGCTGCTGCCGGACGGGCGGCAGATGCGCTATCGGAAGATGCATCTGCCCTTCCTGGGAATCGACCGCTACGCGACGCCGGGTCCGGACGCCCCCGCCGTGATCGAGACCGATGGCTTCCGCTTCGGCGTCCTCATCTGCTACGACCTGCGCTTCCCCGAGGCGGCGCGCATCTGCGCGCTGGAGGGCGCCGACATCATCGCGCTGCCCACCAACTGGCCGGTGGGCGTGCAATTCCATCCCGACCTGTTCGCCCCGTCACGCGCGGCCGAGAACCATTGCTTCGTCCTGGCAGCCGACCGCGTCGGCACCGAACGTGGGACGACCTTCATGGGCCGATCCGTCCTGTTCGATCCCGATGGCAAGCGCCTGGCGGTCGCCTCCGATACCAAGGAGGAGCTGCTGATCGCCGACATCGATCCGGAGGCGGCGCGCGCGACCCACATCCGGCGCCGTCCCGGCGAGCATGAATGGGACACCATCGCCGATCGCCGGCCGGGCCTGTATGACCGTCTGCTGCAGCCCGCGGTGGACCGTGAGCATCCGCTCACGGCGAACCACTATTCGGTGGACGAGTAGGCGATCAGCTTCCGGAACTGGTCGTACTGCTGCACGACCCGCATCCCAACCGACTCGTAGAGGCCGGTGGCGCCGGTCAGGCTGTCGGCGTCGACACCCAGCGCCACGCTCGGCATCCCGCGTCGCCAGAAGACGCCAAACGAGTGCAGCAGGATGGCCCGGGCGATCCCCCGGCGCCGATGGCTGGGGATCGTGCCCAGCCCGCTGACCCAGCCGACGTTGTCGGCCAGCGTCGAGTTGCTGGCCGTGGCCACGACCAGGTCGCCGTCCATGGCCAGGTGCCACAGCCCCGGATCGAAGTCGCTGCGTTCGAGGCGCTTGACGAAGTCGTTGTACGGACGCGGCACGTGGCCCCAGTGATCGGCGAAGGCCGCCTCCTGCGCGTCATACATTGCCCGCTCGTCCTGTCCGGGCACGAAGTCGCGGACGGTGATGCCCGCCGGCCACTCCGGCTCCGGCGGCGGCGACTCCATGTCGATCCGCATCCGCCAGAAGCGGCGCGACCAGGCGTAGCCCAGGCTCTCGATCCAGTTCCGCTCGGCCGGCGAGTCGCCCTTGACGAAGCCCAGAATCGGGATGGGCTCGGCAGCATCGGCCGCCAGTCTCTCGCGGACCGCTCGCTCGATTTCGTTGGCCAGCGCGGAGCCGATGCCGCGGCCTCGCCAGTCGGGATGGACCGAGACTTGGCCGCGGTACTCCTCGTCGGCGCGCGGCTCGACGGCGGCAAAGGCGACCAGTGGCTCGCCATCGGCCCCCGGCTGGAAGACGAGCCAGCTGTCGTTGGCGAGGTCGAAGCCGGCGAGGTCGTCGCGAACCTCCTCGACGGTCATGTCCACGTCGCCGAAGTCGTGACGGTCGATGGCCGAGATCAGCTGGAAGAGGCTGGGGGCGTCATCGACCGCCGCCCGTCGCACCCCCAGGTGGAGCTCGTCCAGCTCCCTGGGGGCGCTCAGTCCTGAGCTGCCCACATCACGAAGCCGCAGGTCACGACCCCCCAGATCAGACCGATGAAGGCGGCGGTCCCCTCCGGTCCCTGGCCGCGCTCGGTCGGGTAGATGTAGTTGATCAGCGCCAGACCGACGACCATGTAGCCGATCCACAGCACCGTGGAAATCGAGGCGATGATGATGCGGCGATTACGGTTCTTGGTCACGGGACCGAATCGTAGCAAATCAGGTTCATTCAGACGGAGCCTGCCGCGAGCCGTGCGCGCTCCGGCACGTGATGGAACAGGCCAGGATCGGCTCGGCCGGGCAGTGCCCGCAGCTTGGCCGCAGCGGTAAGGCCAAGGGTCACCTCCCCGTTCGGTCCGTGCAGGGTCATGGTGCCGATATGCTCCGCCACTTCGTCCACGGCGAATACGCTCCCCGGCCGCACCGCGTGCTCCTGCAGGAAGGTGAGCAACCGCGCGTCCTCCTCCGCCTCCTCGGTGACGCGCAGGATGGTGACCTCCTCGCCGGCGCCGGCTTCGCTCAGCGGGATGCCGGCCGGGCGCTCCGGTGTCTGGCCGTCGCGCGGGATGGGGTTGCCGTGCGGGCAGGTGGGCGGGTGACCGAGCAGGTCGTCGATCCGATCGGTGACCCGTTCGGACAGGGCGTGCTGCAGGTGATGCGCCTCCTCATCGGCCTCGGCCCAGCCCAGG
>DATBRW010000053.1:0-10817 GCA_036560125.1 Candidatus Limnocylindria bacterium | reverse complement strand
CTCGAAGGTGCACATGTTCCTGTCGCTCCTCTTGTCGGGGGCGATGCGCTGGGACATCCGCCGTCCGTGGCGCCCGTTCGGCGACCGCTTCGTGCTCAGCGCCGGCCACACCGTCCCCCTCGTGTACGCCACGCTGGCGGTGCTGAACGAGGTGATGCGCGCCCGCGCCGAGCGCGACGCGGATCCCGCCTTCGTCCTGCCCGACGACGGGCGTTGGGCGCTGACCTGGGAGGACCTGCTCAAGCTTCGGCGCCGCGGCGGGCTGCCGGGCCACGCCGAGATGGAGGGCAAGACCCTCTTCCTGAAGTTCAACACCGGGCCGTCCGGCCATGGCATGCCGCCCGCCGCGGGCGAAGCGGTGGCGCTCAAGCTGGCCGGGGCCGAGGAGGTCAAGGTCTTCGTGGTGGAGGGAGAGGGCGGCCTGACACCCGGCGCCTCGCACGAGACCCGCAACACGGCCTGGGGATTGGGCCTGTCGAACCTGGTCTTCCTGGTCGACTGGAACGACTTCGGCATCGACGACCCGTCGATCTCGAGCGTGGTGCATGGCACGCCGGCCTCCTGGTTCGAAGGGTATGGCTGGCGCGTGACCGGTACGCCTGAAGGCTCGGAGTGGGCGCCGGTGGCGCGGGCCGTGCTGGAGGCCGCGCGCGGCGCCAACCCGGACGGCGTGCCGTCCATGGCCTGGTTCAAGACGCGCAAGGGCCGCGGCTACGGCAAATACGACAACAAGAGCCACGGCACGCCGCACCCCATGAACTCGCCGGAGTTCTGGGCCGTGCGCAAGGAGTTCATGGCGCGTCATGGGGTGGACTACGCCGGGGTCGACGAACCGGCGCCGGCCGATGCGGCGGAGCGCGACGCGCAGGCGCGCCACAACTTCGGCGTGGCCATGGGCGTGCTGCGCGCGGCGAGCGACGTGGTCGATCGGATCAGCGACCGGCTGGTCGAGGTCGCCGGCACGGTGCCGGATCGGGTCGAGGGGCTCAACCTCGGCGGACACGGCGCGGAGATCTTCAACGACCCGCGCTTCACCGACGTCAAGGCCTACCCGGCGGCGATGTGGAAGCAGCCCGGCGAGAAGGCGCCCAATCGGGCCGCGCTGGCAGCGTGGGGTGCCTGGGTGAACGCCACGGCCCGCGCCGAGTACGACCGGCCGCTGGTGATCGCCTGCTCGGCTGACCTGGCCGAGTCGACCAACATCGCCGGCTTCGCCAAGGACTGGGAGGATCTTCCTGGCTGGGGCTGGTACAACCGCGACACCAACCTGCGCGGAACGCTCCTGCCGCAGGAGATCACCGAGTTCACCAACGCCGGCGTCAGCGTGGGAATCGCCACCGTCAACCTGGCGGATGACCCGATGATGGCATTCAACGGCTTCTGGACCGCCTGCTCCACCTACGGCTCGTTCAGCTACCTGAAGTACGGGCCGATGCGCCTCTTCAGCCAGCTCGCCCAGGACTGCGAGCTCCAGGTCGGCAAGGTGATCTGGGTGGCCGGTCACTCGGGTCCCGAGACGGCCGAGGACAGCCGCACGCATTTCGGCATCTACGAGACCGGCGTCACGCAGCTCTTCCCGGAGGGCCACGTCATCGACCTGCACCCGTGGGAGTACAACGAGGTGCCGGTGGTGCTGGCCGCGGCACTGAAGGCCGATGCGCACATCGTGGCGCTGCACCTGACCCGGCCGACGGTCGATATCCCGGATCGCGCCGCGCTGGGCATGGACTCGCACTTCGACGCCGCGCGCGGCGCCTACGTCCTGCGCTCCGCATCGCCGGATGCCCCGTCGGCCGGCACCGTGTACGTGCAGGGCACGGTCACCACAGCCAACACGGTCAAGGTCCTGCCACGCCTGGACGAGGCGGGGATCAACGTGCGCATCGTGGCGGCCATCAGCCCTCAGCTGTTCGCCATGCAGCCGGATGACTACCGCGAGCGGATCCGCTCGGAGGCGGATCGGTGGGCCGGCATGGCTGTCACCAACCGGGCCTTCAAGCTGATGCGCGACTGGGTCGACGGCCCATTGGCGCGCGAGTACTCGCTCAGCTCGGACTGGGACGACCGCTGGCGCACCGGCGGCACGGTCGACGAGGTGATGGACGAGGCGCACCTTGGCCAGGACCACATCTTCGAGGCCATTCAGCGCTACGCCACAGATCGCGCCGAGCGTCATCGCCGCCTGCGCGCCGTGGTCGATGCCATCGACGGCGGCGGGTAGGCCTCCGGTGCCCGAGCTGCGCCCCCACCCCTACGAGCACCAGCGACCGCGCCGGCCGGCAAACCTGCCGCTCCGAAAGCAACCGCCCCCCGCGCGGCACGCTCCGCCCGACCTGCGTCTCCTGATCTACGTGGGCATCGCGCTGGCCGCCGTGCTGGCCGCGCTGTTCACGCCGTACCTCATCGCCTACCTGCTGCAGGCGATGAACGGCGGCTAGGTCGAGGGCGCCTGCTTCGCCGTCCAGACCAGGACGCGATCGCTGTCCACCTTGACCTCCGGCTTGACCAGGTCGGGCAGCTCGATCGGATAGGCCGTGGCGTCGCCGGGATAGGGACCCTCAGCCCTCCACTTATCACGGCCGTTGGCGAGGGCACCGCTCAGGTCGAAGCTGGCCCCGTGGCACGGGCAGCGCAGGTCGCTCCAGTCCGGCCGGAACTGCAGCGAGCAGCCCATGTGCGTGCACACCGCCCCGAGCGCGCGGATCTCGCCGTTGTCGTTCACCACGTAGCCGTCGAACGCCGGCGTGCTGAAGCGCACGGCCTGGCCGACCGGAACGTCGCTGACCGTGGCGACCTGGACCCACTCGCCGTCAGGCCCGACCAGACCACCACCGTCATCCCAGATGGGTTGCCGTTCGGCCACTTCGGGCGTCAGCAGGACGATGCCGGCCGCGCCGGCGGCCACGCCCACGGCGCCGATCGCTCCGGCTCGCAGCAGCTGGCGGCGCGTGATGGTCACGCGGCCGTGCGCGGCGCCGGTCGGTCGCAGCGGCAGCGGCTCCTGGACCGTGGCGATCCCCTCGTCTGCCTGGCGCATGCGCAGCCGCAGCTGGTCAAGGAAGGCAGGATCGGGCTTGCCCTCTCCCGGATCGGCGGCCGCCGACAGCTCAGCGGCCAGGCGTGCCATCTCCGCCTCGTCCCGATCGACCACATCGTCGGGCGACGGACGCTCGCCGCCCAGCAGAGCGTCCAGGTAGCGCTCGAAGCGGTCGGCACCGGGGCCCATCGCCTCGTCGGCCTCTTCGCCGGGCTCGCCAGGAGGCATCGGGCGTCGCTCGTCAGGCATCCGGCTCTCCCAACAGCGCCGCCTTGCGCAGGGCGCGGTACTGCAGGATCTTGGCATTGCCGTGGCTGATGCCCATCTGGGCGGCGGTCTCGGCCACGGTCATCCGCTGCAGGAAGCGCAGCTCGAGGACACGTGCGTAGCGCTGTGGCAGCTTGTCGAGGATGCCACGCACGCGGCGCGCGCTGGCCGCCGGGTCGGTTTGCTCCTTGGCGTCACCGGGCTGCACCGGCTCCCACCCCGGAGCCACCTGCTCGGTGCCGATCACGGGCAGACGATAGAACGCCCGCCAGTAGTCGGCGATGGCATTCTGGCTGACGCGGTACAGCCAGCTCACGATCTGGCCCCGGTCACGCGTCGTGTCAAGCTGTTCGACCGCCCGCATGAAGACCTGCGCGGTGAGGTCCTCGGCGTCGGGCCGGTTGCCGACGCGGGCGTAAATGAACCGATAAATGGGCACCACCTGCTCGTCGTAGATCTGTTCGAAGCGGCCGGGCACGGCAACGGGACGGGCGTCAGGATCGGCCATCGCTGGGTGTACGCCGCCGGTTACGACGCCGGCTCAGGCCTCTTGCCGCGCGTGCAGCGGCGCCAGCAGGGCGGCCACTTCCTCCAGGAAGCGCGCGTCGGTCTCGTCGTAGGCCGATGGATCGGTGCCGTCGATGTCGATCTCCCCGATCACCTGGCCGTCGCCGAAGATCGGTACCACGATCTCCGAGCGAGTGCTGGCGAAGCAGGCCAGGTAGCGCGGATCGGCGTCGACGTCGGCCACGATCTCGGTCTGGCCGGATGCGGCGGCGGCTCCGCAGATCCCCACCCCGATCGGGATGCGGGTGTGCTCCGTGGCCTCCGGCCCAACCCAGGGACCCAGCACCAGCTCGTTGGCAGCGTGGTCGACCCAGTAGATGCCGACCCAGTCGAAATGCCCGAACCGATCGTGCAGCGCCTCGACCACGCGCTGGGCGCCGGCCTCCGGTCCGGGAGCCTCGGCGATGATGGTGCGTAGCAGGTTCAGGGCGTCGCCGTGCTCGACCGGGCGCTCTTCGGCGACCGGGTGGCTCACTGCTGGGACGCCCAGCGATCCGCCCAGCGGTCGATGCCGGCAATGGCGCGCCGTAGGTCGGCGCCCTTGTCGGTCAACGAGTACTCCACCCATGGCGGCGTCTCGGACACCGCGCGGCGGTCGATCAGGCCCTCGTCCTCAAGGAGCTTGAGGCGCTGCGACAGCGTGGCGGAGTTGGCTCCGCCCAGGGCGTCCTGCAGCTCGCAGAAGCGCTGGGTGCGCTCACCAAGCTCGCGCACGATGCGGAGCACCCATTTCTGGCCGAGGATCGTCAACGCCGCCGTGGCTGCGCATTCAGCGCGTAGCGCGGCGGCGCGTCGCTCCGCTCGCGAGCGGGGAGTGGTGGGTGAGGAATGGAGCCCGGCGTCCATCAGGCGGCGGACGATAGCACCGCCCCCTGAGGAGGGTCAACCGAGCTCCATCGGCACCCCTATCGGGTTTGCCCCGGTAGGGCTATTCGACGTGGACCACCATGTTCATGACCGAATGGAACAGGCAGGTCATGTTGTAGTCGCCCGGCTCCGGGAAGGTGACGGGGACGCTGGCGCCCACGGCGATCTGCTCGTCGACGCGCGCATCGGCGGCCGCGTTTCCGTTCTCGCCCTCGGTGAAGGTGTGCGGCGCGCTGGAGTTGTTGATGACGGTCAGCGTCTGGCCGGCCGGCACCGTGACCTCAGTGGCGCCGAAGGAGCTGGTGCTGGTGATCGTGATCGACGGACCTTCGCCGGTGCTCTCAGCTGCGCTCTCGGCCGCGCTCTCGCTGGCGGCCATGCTCTGGGCCGTCGTGGCGGTGGCTGCGGGCGCGGAGCTCGAGCCGGTGCTGGCACACGCGCTCGCGGCCAGCACCAGGCTGGCGATGCCTGCGCCCAGCGCGAGCCGGCGACGCATGGGATCGGTATTCAACATGCGAAAACCTCTTTCAATGTTGGGCGGCAGGATTGTGGGCGCCACCGGCCGCCCCGTCCAGGCTGCGCGATGAACGCCCAACACTGATACGCGGCAGGTTTCACCGGCACGTGCGTGCCTGCTGCACGTTCCTCCGAGTTTGACGCCCGTGCGGGCAGGCCGCACACTCTGGCGCACCCACGACCGTCAGCCCCGCGCGTCGAGCATGCCGCAGACCACTATCTACGCCGCTCCCCGGACCCGCGAGCAGACTCCGCCACCGGCGGTCGCCACCCACCAGCTGGCGCGCCTGTTCGGGCGGAGCGCGGCGCTTGCGGGCGTCACGATGCGCGTCGCGGCGGGGCGCACGATCGCCCTGCTGGGACCCAACGGCGCCGGCAAGACGACCCTCCTGCGCATCCTTGCCACCAGCCTGCGACCATCCTTCGGACGCGCGGAGATCGAGTCGATCGACATCGTTGCGCGACCGGACGTCGTGCGCCGGCGGGTCGCCTACCTGTCACACGCCACCGGTCTGTACGACGACCTGACCGGCGCCGAGAACCTGGCCTTCACCGCCACCATGCGCTCCGTCCCGGAGCCGCATGCGGCAGTGGATCGCGTACTGGCCGAGGTGGGGCTCACCGCCGACGCCGACCGACGGGTCCGCTCGTACTCCGCCGGCATGCGACGACGGCTGGCCCTTGGCCGGCTGCTGCTGAACGACTGGGCGGTGGTGCTGCTGGACGAGCCGCACGCGGCGCTCGACGCCGATGGCATGGCACTGGTCGACCGCCTCCTGCAGCGCTGGCACGAGGCCGGCGTCACCATCCTGGTGGCGTCGCACCAGGCAGAGCGGGTGACCCGACTGGCCGACGGCTGGGCGCGGCTCGACTCCGGGCTCCTGATCGAGACCGGCGGCAGCGGGGTGGAGGCCGATGCGCCCGACCTGGTGGGCGTGCCGGCGCAGGTGGGTCGCGCATGAACGGGCTGCGTGCCGATGCGGCGGTCGCCTGGGCGATCGCCCGCAAGGATGCGCGGGCGGAGCTGCGTGGGCGGCAGGCCACCGTCTCCACGCTCTTCTTCGCGGCCCTCGTGCTGCTCCTGTTCGGCTTCGCCCTGGGACCTGACGCACGCCGGCTGACCGAGGCGGCGCCGGGCCTGCTGTGGCTGGCGATCGTGTTCGGCTCGCTGCTGAGCGTTACGCGCCTCCACCAGCTGGAGGTCGAGGATGGCGCGCTCGACGAGCTGGCTCGCTACCCGGTCGAGCGCTACGCGATCTACCTCGGCAAGCTGCTGGCTGGGTTTGCGGTGGTGCTGGTGCTGGGTGGCGTGCTGCTGCCGGTGGTCGCCATCCTGTACGGCATCAGCCTGGGAGAGGCGTGGCCGGCGCTGGTCGTCACGGTGCTGCTCGGCGCGATCGGCCTGGCGGCGGTCGGCACGTTCTACGCCGGCGTCACCGTGCGCATGGCAGCCCGCGAGGTGATGCTGCCGCTGCTCATGCTGCCGGTGGTGGCGCCACTGCTGCTGGCCGCCGTCAAGGCCACCACCGCCGCGCTGGCCGGCGACCCGCTCGGCGACCTGGGTGCCTGGCTCCAGCTGCTGGCCGCCTTCGATCTGGTCATGATCGTGGCCGGCGCCGCGACGTACGGCTACCTGCTGGAGGAGTGATGACGCTGACTCGGATCCTGGGCGCTGTCGCGCTGGTGGCGGTGGTCGGCGCGTCGATCTTCGCGCTGTTCATCGTCCCGGCGGACGTCAACCAGGGCGACGCGCAGCGGATCATGTACGTGCACGTGCCGTCGGCCTGGCTCGCCTACCTCTCGTTCGGGGTGACCGCGCTGTCGGGGATCGCCTACCTGTGGCGACGCGACCTGCGCTTCGACGCCGTCGCGCTGGCCGGCGCCGAGATCGGCGTCATGTTCACCGCCTTCGCCATCTGGGGCGGCATGATGTGGGGCCGGCCGGTGTGGGGCGTGTTCTGGCAGTGGGAGGACCCGCGGCTGACTACCACCGCCCTGCTGCTGGCCCTGTACCTGGGCTACCTGCTGATCCGGCGCCTGACCGAGGACCCGTACCGCCGTGCGACGCGCGCCGCGGTGGTCGGCATCGTGGCCGCGGTCGACATCCCCATCGTCCACTTCAGCGTCGAGTGGTGGCGCGGCCTGCACCAGGGCCCGACCATCGGCTCACCAGACAAGGTCCTCCATCCATCGGCACCCGGCCTGTTCGTGATCGCACTGGTCGGCATGGTGGTGGCCTTCACCATTGCCTGGAGCTGGCTCATGGTCCGTCGCTACCAGCTGGCCAGGATCGAGTGGCAGATCGAGGAGCACGGGCGGCTCGGCCGCATCAGCGCCGCCCGGCGCGCGGCCCTGGCGACGTCGCCTCCCGCCGGCGAACCCGTGGCCGGGCCGGGCGTGGAGGGCGCCTGATGCAGGACCTCGGTTTCATCGTCGCCGCCTACGGAGTGATCCTCGGCGGGTTGGCCCTCTATGCCGGCCTGCTCCTGCGCCGGCTGGCCGCCGCCCGTGAGGCGTCGCTCCGCATCCGTCGGCAGGCAGAATCCGCGCCGCCCGCGCCTGACTCCCGCGCATGACCCAGGAGCAACCCGCCGCGTCCAGCCGCTCGCGCTGGGGATTGGTGCTGGCCGTGGCGATCGTGGTCGGGGTCATCGGTTGGCTCGCCTTCAGCGGCATCGGCAGCGCGCTCGTCTACTACAAGACGCCAACCGAGCTGAGCGCCCTGGGCGCGGAGGGGATCGGCCAGTCGATTCGTCTTGGTGGACTCGTCCTGCCCGATAGCCTTGCCTGCTCGAACGGCGGGGTGGACTTCGTCCTGACTGATGGTGAGACGGAGATCCCGGTTCATGGCGCGCCCGAGAATGCGCTCCTCTGCCCGCGCGAAGGCGTTGGTGTGGTGGTGCAGGGCAAGCTGACCACGCTCGGCGTGTTCGAGCCGACCGAGGTGATCGTCAAGCACGACGAGAACTACGTGGCGCCATCGGGCAGCGGCATCCCGTCCCAGGTGATCGATCCCGGCGCTGGCACGTGATTCCGACCCTCGGCCACGTGGCGGTCGTCGTCGGCCTGGCCACCACCCTGTTTGCGGCCGCCGTCTTCGCGCTCGGCGGCCGGCGCCGCGATCCGATGCTGGTGACGCTGGGGCGGCGGGCCATGGTCGCCGCCTTCGTGCTGGCCCTGCTCGGCTGCGCGGCGATGGTGGTCTCGCTGCTGACCCATGACTTCAGCGTGCGTTACGTGGTGCGCAACAACGCCACCACCACTCCGCCCTTCTACTCGTTCATCAGCCTGTGGGCGGCGTTGGAGGGCTCGATCCTGTTCTGGACCCTGCTGGCCACCGGCTGGGCCGCGCTGGTGCTGTATCGGTTCCGTCATCGGGCACAGGCGCTGATGCCGTGGGTGGGGATGACGCTGGCGCTGGGGACCGCCTTCTTCTTCGCGGTCATGACCTGGCCGGGCGACCCCTTCCTGCGCATCTCGCCGATCGCCACCGAGGGCACCGGGCCGAACGCCCTGCTCCAGAACAACCCGTTCATGGGCCTGCACCCGCCGCTCCTGTACCTCGGCTACACCGGCCTGGCGATCCCGTTCGCCTTCGGCGTGGCAGCGCTGATCACCGGCCGCACCGACGAGGAGTGGCTGGGCATCGTCCGCCGCTGGACGCTGGTGCCCTGGATCTTCCTGACCGCCGGGATCGTGGCCGGCGCCTGGTGGAGCTATGAGGTGCTGGGCTGGGGCGGCTACTGGGCGTGGGATCCGGTCGAGAATGCCGCCCTGCTGCCATGGCTGACGGCCACCGCCTTCATCCACTCCAGCATGGTCGCCGAGCGGCGCGGCACGCTGCGCGTGTGGAGCCACCTGCTGGTGGTGCTCACCTTCTGGCTCACGCTGTTCGGGACGTTCGTGACCCGATCCGGCGTGGTGGCCAGCGTCCACTCCTTCACGGCCTCGGGCATCGGCGGCTGGTTCCTGGCCGCCCTGCTCATCACCCTCGTTGGCGGGCTGGGCCTGATCGTGTGGCGCGCGCCGCAGCTGCGCGACCTGCGCCCGGCGGGCAGCCCGATCAGCCGCGAGTCGGCCTTCCTGTTCAACAACGTCCTGTTCCTGGCCATCAGCCTGATCGTGCTGCTGGGGACGCTCTACCCGCTGGCGGTCGAAGCGGTGAGCGGCGAGACGGTCAGCCTGGGGGCGCCATGGTTCAACCGGGTCGGGGCGCCGGCCTTCGTGGCGCTGCTGTTCCTGATGGGCGTGGGGCCGGCGCTGCCGTGGGGCGGTGCATCGTGGCGGACCATCCGCGAGCGGTTCGCGCTGCCGGTCCTGGCCGGGTTGGTGGGCGTGGCGGTGGCGTGGCTGGCGCTGGGGGTCCGCGGGCCGGCGCCACTGGCCGCGATCGGCCTGGCGCTGTTCGTGGTGACGATGATGGGCGAGGAGGTCGTCCGCGGTGCCCGCGCACGGGCCAGCGGCCGTGGGGAGGCGCCGCCAACCGCCGCCTGGCGGCTGGCGACGCGCAACCGGCGCCGATACGGCGGCTACCTGGTGCATGCCGGCATCTGCGTCATGGCGA
Source organism: Candidatus Limnocylindria bacterium (assembly GCA_036560125.1). Lineage (GTDB taxonomy): Bacteria > Chloroflexota > Limnocylindria > QHBO01 > QHBO01 > DASSCW01. The sequence goes on along the minus strand of DATBRW010000053.1, from coordinate 999 downwards.
TCGCCATCGCCGTCTCGGCCACCATGGGCATCGAGGCCACCGCCACCCTGCGGCCAGGCGAGGAGATGACGATCGGCTCCTACCGGCTGCGCCATGAGCGGCTGGTGATCGAGCCGCTGGCGTCGGATGCGCGGGTGCGTGAGACGCGGGCCGAGCTCATGGTCAGCGGGCCGCAGCCCGGTGCGCTGGCGACCGCGCTGCGTGACTACCCGAGCTCCACTTCCCCGATCGCCACGCCGGCGGTGCGTAGCTCCTTTGGCGAGGACCTGTACGTGACGCTGATCGCCTACGACCCCGATACGGGCTCTGCAACGCTGCGCGTGTTCGTCAACCCGCTGGTCGGCTGGATCTGGCTGGGCGGCGCGATCGTGGCCCTTGGCGCCGTGTTCGCGGCCTGGCCGGAGCGACGTCGCCGCGCGGTCGTCCCCGCCGCGGCGGGAGCGTGACCGTGCGACGGGTGATGGGCTCGCCCTGGCGCTGGCTGCTGATCCCGCTGCTGGCGGTGCCCGTTGGCTGGCTGCTGTTCACCGGGCTCGGTCGCGACCCGCGGGTCATCCCGTCGCCGCTGATCGGCCAACCCTTGCCCGCGCTGGCCGGCCCGACCCTGGGCGGCGGCAGCTTCGACGGTGCCACCCTGGCCGGACGCCCGGCGGTGGTCAACGTCTGGGCGTCGTGGTGCGCACCGTGCGTGCAGGAGCATCCGCTGCTGCTGGACCTGCAGCGCGAGCACGGGGACGAGCTGGCGGTGGTCGGCATCCTCTACAACGACGCATCCGACCCGGCGACGCAGTTCCTGGAGCGGTACGGCGACGGTGGCTGGCCCGATCTGACCGACGCCGATGGCCACATGGCCCTCGACCTGGGCGTCACCGGCCCGCCCGAGACGTTCTTCGTCGACGCCGATGGCATCGTCCGGTACCGGCACGTCGGGCCGTTGACCGCTGACGTGCTGGCCGAGCAGCTCCCCAGCATCGGGGTCCAGCCATGAGGCGATGGCTG
>DATBRW010000052.1:0-6361 GCA_036560125.1 Candidatus Limnocylindria bacterium | reverse complement strand
CCCCAGGCCCAGGATCAGGCGCCCGCCGCTGATCTCGTCCAGGGTCGCGGCCTTCTTGGCGAGCATGGCCGGGTTGTGGAAGCTGGTGCAGGCCACCAATGGACCGATCTGCACGCGCTCGGTCACCGCCGCGATGGCCGTCAGGGCCGTCCAGGCCTCCCAGGGACCGCTCGGCGGCGCGTCCTCCGGGCGGTAGAGCAGGTGGTCGCCCAGCCAGACCGAGTCGAGCCCGATTGCCTCGGCGGTGCGCGCCATCTCGCGCAGCTGCGGCCAGGAGGCCACGTACTCGACCTCGGGCAGCTGCACGCCGACCCGGAGCGGCCTCGCCATCCCTACGCGACGCGCTTGGTCTTGCGGCTGACGTAGTCGACCAGGACGTACTCGCCCAGGTGCTCCGGCTCGACGTAGAAGGCGCGCCCGCGGTTGATGCGGCTCATCAGGTCGACGAACTCGGAGAGGTAGCGAGATCGCTCCAGCATGAAGGTGTTGATGACGATCCCCTCTTTCGTCGCCCGGCCAACCTCGCGCAGGGTGGACTGCATGGTGCGGATGGTGGGCGGGTAGGCGAACTCGACCTGCCCGTTGGCGATGTGAGCCGTCGGCTCACCATCGGTGATGACCACGATCTCCTTGTTGCCGCCGCTGCGGCGTCCCAGCAGCTGCCTGGCGATCATCAGCGCGTGCTGCAGGTTGGTGCCGTACTCGAACTCGTACGGTGACAGGGTGGCGATCGCCTCGGGCTTGATCTGACGGGCGTAGTAGGCGAAGCCCACCACGTACAGGCGGTCGCGCGGGTACTTGGTGTGGATCAGGGTGTGCAGCGCCATCGCCACCCGCTTGGCGGCGGTCGAGCAGCCACGCAGCAGCATCGAGCGGCTCATGTCGAGCAGCAGCACGGTCGAGCTGACGGTCGTCTCCTCGGTGCGGCGGACCTCGAAGTCATCGGGCGCCAGCCGCACCGGCGTGCCGGGGCCGCCGCGCGCCATGGCGTTGAAGAGCGTCCGGTTCAGGTCCACGGCGAAGGCGTCGCCGTGCTCGAAACGCTTCGTTTCATCGGTCGGCTCACCGCCGCCGCCGGCGCTCGGCAGCGGGTGGCCGCCCAGCGACTCACGGCGCAGCCGGCTGAAGATGTCGGCCAGCGCACGCATGCCGAGCTTGCGGGCGGCCCGCGGGGTCAGCTCCAGCCGCCCGCCGTCCCGCTCCAGGTACCCGGCCTCCTCCAGGGCGCGCGTCAGCTCCCGCAGCTGCTCCAGGTCATCCTGCGCCTCCTCTCCGGCAAGCTGGCGCAGCAGGTCAGCGTCAAGGCGCTCCAGCGCGTCAGGGTCGCGCGCCTCGAGCAGCTCCTGTTCCAGCGCGTCGTACTGCTGCTGCCGGTCGATGGCGGACAGCGCGTCCACCAGGCCCATCGGCTCATCGCCCGAGAACGGGTACGGCTCGCCGAAGGGCTGGTCGGGGCGCAGCGCCTGCAGCGTGCCGGACAGGCGGGCCATGTCCCAGCGCAGGCGGTCGTCGCGGAGCAGGTCGTCCATCATTTGCTGCAGCTCGGAACGCATCTGCGGGCTCATGCTGGCGAGCAGCGAGGCCATCTGCGACGCCTGGCGGTGCAGATGGTCGATCAGCTCGTCGACGTTGCTGATGCCAGGCGGCAAGTACTGCCCGTGGCCCGCCATGAATGCGTCGAACTCGGCGCGGGTATCGGCACCGGAGGCGTGCTTCTCGAGGAGCGAGTTGAGGTCGCGCACCATGTCGCGCACTCCGTCCAGGTCCTCCGGGGAGAGGCCGGCCACCCCCTCCTTCAGCCCCTGGAAGAAGGGCTCCAGCAGCTGCTGCCGCAGCTCGTCGGTGAGCTGGTTGAAGGCGTCGCGCGCGCCGGGGTCCATGAACTCGTAGTCGCGCAGCGCGTGCAGCCGCCCGGCCAGGTCGGGCGGCAGAGCGTCCAACCGGTCGCGTCGCTGCTGCGCGGCCCGCTGCAGGACCTGCTCGGCCATCCTGGCCTGGTCCTGCGCATCGCCGGGTGCCGCGTCGAGCGCGTCGCGCTGCGCCCCGGCCACGCGGCGATCAATCCCCTCGCGCTCCTGCTGCACGATCCCCTGGACCCGCTCAGCCAGCTCGTCCAGCACCCCTTCCAGGTGGCTCTGCTCCAGCTCCGCCTGCCGGCGCTCCCGCAGCCGATCCACGATCCGCCGCAGGCCGGGCATGTCGCCGCCGCGCGTGCCCCGCAGGCCGCGCTGCATCAGCCGCTGCAGGGCACGGCGCACGTCGCCCTCGGCCAGCACGTCATCCGCCAGGGCATCCAGCACGTCATCGGCGTCGAACGGCGGCAGCTGCTGGCTGCCGTCCCAGCGGGAGTAGCGGTTCAGACTCATGGCTGAGGGGCGCCCAGTCGGCCCTTCATCGCGGCCGGCTATCGGGCATAGCGGATGCCGCCACCGCGTCGTTCCTTGTTCAGCCGGCGGTTGAGGTGCAGGCCCTCGAGCACGAACTCGACTCCGCTGGCCACGCCCGCCGGCGACTCGCCCACGTCCAGGCGACCCACCGCGCGGCGCAGCTCGGGGATCTCGCTGACCAGCTGCTCATGGGCGGACGACGGCGTCGTTTCCCCCACCTCCGCCTGGGCACCAGCCTCGAAGCGCTCGATCAGCGGCACCAGCTCGGAGAGGGCGAAGTGGCGATTGAAGACATTGGCCACCGCCCGCTGCACGAGCTTCTCGATGACCTTCTCCTCGCGCGTCTCGTCGCCCAGCGTCTCGAGCTCGATCTTGCCTGCCGTCGATGCGACCACGGCAGGGAGGTCGCTGATGCGCGGCGCGGCCACCGGCTCGCCCATGCGCACCGCGCGCTTGAGGGCGGCGGCCATCAGCGTCTCGTGGTTGGCGATCGTCACCCGTACGCTCACGCCGGACCGTTGGCTGACCTCCGACGAGCGGCGCGCCAGCTGTGACAGCTCGGCCACGACTTCGCGCATGAACCCGGGCACCTCCACCGGAACCGATGTCGCCGTCGGGTCGTCGAACGACGTCTGCTCGGCGTCGACGATGGCGATCTCGACCTCCGGGTCCTCCGGGTAGTGGGTGCGGATCTGCGCCCCGAAGCGATCCTTCAGGGGCGTGATGATCCGGCCGCGCGAGGTGTAGTCCTCCGGGTTGGCCGACGCGATGACGAACAGGTCCAGCTCCAGGCGCACCTTGTAGCCGCGGATCTGGACGTCGCGCTCCTCCATCAGGTTGAGCAGGCCCACCTGGATGCGCTCGGCCAGGTCAGGCAGCTCGTTCAGGGTGAAGATGCCCCGGTTGGTGCGCGGCAGCAGGCCGTAGTGGATGGTCAGCTCGTCGGACAGGTAGCGTCCCTCGGCGACCTTGACCGGGTCCACCTCCCCGACCAGGTCGGCGATGGTGATGTCCGGGGTGGCGAGCTTCTCCCCGTACCGATCGTCGCGCTGCAGCCAGGCCACCGGCGTGCCGTCGCCCTCTTCCGCCACCACGGCGCGGGCATGGGCGCTGACAGGGCGCAGCGGGTCGTCATGCAGCTCCGCCCCTGCGACCTCCGGCACCCACTCGTCCAGCAGTGCCACCAGGGAGCGAGCGATGCGGCTCTTGGCCTGTCCACGCTCGCCGAGCAGGATGATGTCCTGGCCGGCCAGCACGGCGTTCTCGATCTGGGGCAGGACCGTCTCCTCGTAGCCCAGGATGCCGGGCAGGAACGGCACACCGTCGCGCAGCTGGGCCAGCAGGTTGGCGCGCATCTCCTCCTTGACGCTGCGCGGCCGGTAGCCGCCGGCGCGCAGCTCGCCCAGCGTGGTCTGTCTCGGTCGGTCGGTCATGCGCTGGCTCCTTCGGACGCGGTGGCGGGCGGGATCGGATAGGCGGCCACGGCGTGCGCGACCTCGGGCGGCGCGCAGATGCCGCGATCGGCAAGGGCGGTGAGGAACGCAGCGCGCTCGGCGAGCTCGGCCTCCAGGTCGGCGGCCCCGAGGCCCAACGACTCGGCCAGCACCGCATACGCCTCAGGGTCGTGAATCAGCGGACGGCCACGGCGGCCGCCATCGCCGGCGAGCGTGGGTGGCACGGGCAGACGCTGAGCCCCGGTCAGCCGCGGCGAGCGTCCGCCTTCGATGGCCGCCAGCCGCACCGGCGCCAGCGCGCCGGTGACATCGGTCCGCAGGTGCCAGGCCTCCTCCACTCGGCGGTACATGCCCGACGGGGTGCGATAGGCGGAGTACTGCAGGTAGACCGTCAAGCCGGTCAGATCCGGATCCGAGGCCCCCACCTCCCCGCGCAGGCAGTCCAGCGCCTCGCCCAGCGAATCGGCGTGCATGGTGCCGCCGAAGCCGTAGCCGGAGCCCGCCAGGCGCAACGCCGCGCGCGCGTTCGGGCCCCAGACGTAGATCGGCAGGTGGTCGCTCATTTCGTTGATGAGCAGGAAGCCGCGATCGGGGCCGATCTCATCGGTCCAGTCCATGTCCTGCGCCCAGCCGCGCAGGAAGACGCCAACCGTCTGGTCGGGCAGGAAGTCGACCAGTGCCGACAGAGTGGTGGTTTTGCCGGCCTGTGGCGCCTCACTCGCGAGCATCACGCCCCGGCGGCGCGCCATCAGCGCCCAGAGGGTCGCCATCAGGCGCGCATCCAGGCTGCCGGAGCCGATGATCTCGACCGCGCTCATCGGCTGGGGCATCGACCAGTGGTATCCCCACCAGCCCTCCGGGAAGCGCCGATACCAGTCGATCAGGGCCCGATCCATCGTGATCGCACGGTACGCGCGGGCGGGCCGGCACGCAACCGCCCCACCCGCTGGGCTGGCTATCATCCGGGCATGCCCGACGACACCCCGACCGCTGCCTCCCTGCCGATGCTCCGCGGCGAGCGAGTCTGGCTGCGTGCCTCGACCAAGGCGGACTTCGTCGAAGACGTGGACGCGGTCAGCGACGCCGAGACCGGCCACTTCCTGGGCCTCAAGGGACCCATCGGCCCAGAGAGCAGCGAGCAGTTCGCGCAGAAGGTGCTCTCCCAGCAGGGTCAATCGGCCTGGTCGTTCACCATCTGCCTGCTCGACGACAACCGGCGGATCGGCAACTGCACGCTGCGCAACATCGACCGTGAGAACGGCAGCGCGGAGGTGGCGATCGTGGTCACCGAGAAGGCGAGCCAGGGGCGCGGCCTCGGCACCGATGCCCTCAACTGCCTGGTCGACTTCGGCTTCGGCGAGCTGCGCTTGGAGCGCATCTACCTGCACGTCTTCGACTACAACGCGCGCGCCATGCGGTCCTACGAGAAAGCGGGCTTTCAAACCGATGCGATCCTGCGGCGATCGCGCTTCCACCGTGGCGAGCACCATGACGTGCACCTGATGTCGATCCTGCGCGGCGATTGGCTGGCCATCGATCGCCGCCGAGCCTGGGACCCGCCGACGGCCTGAGGCTCAGGGGTCGAAGCGAATCATCACCGCATCCGTAACCGGCTCGTAGCCAATCGCCTGGTAGATGCGGTTGGCCGTGCCATTGGCCAGCATGGTGTAGAGGAAGCAGAACATTCGCCCCTCGTCCAGCAACGCCTGGCTGACGGCGGCGGTCAGGTTGCTGGCGTACCCGCGGCCGCGGTACGCCGGCGGGGTGTACACGGGGCCGATGCGGATGCCGCGCGGCGTGTCACCACCGGCCCCGACCACGGTCACCGGCGCACCGTCGGCCTCCCACAGCCAGTAGCGTCGTCCCGATCCGGACTCCCACTCGTGCAGGCCCAGCTCCACTCGCACGGTGTCGGCGTCGTCGAGGGCCTCGATGCCGAAATCGATCAGCCAGCCCGCCAGCAGGGCGCGGTCGGCGGGAACCGCCAGGCGCCAACTGCCGGGCGCGGGTCGCGGCGGTTGCACCGCGGTGAGCCGGTAGATCCGCTCGTCGGCGACGACGGACCAGGCGCCGCCCTCGGTGGACACCCAGCGATCGGCGAAGCGGCGCGTGGCCTCCGGCGGCCCCACCACACCGGGGAGCACGGTGCCCGCCAGATCGTCGGCCACCAGCTCCAGTGCCGCCAGATCGTCGACCTCGGACAGGATGAGGTTGAAGGGCGGCGTTCGCAGCAACGTCGCCATCACTACCTGCTCGCTATCGAAGACCGCAGCCATGTATGGCGGGCCGTCATGAGGGCCGGCCGACGCGCGAAGGGAGGAGCTGATCCCCAGCATCAGGTTGTGCTCGGCCTCGCGCGCGGCGAGGAAGTCACCCGCAGCGGCGAGGAAGTCGGCGACGCGGGTGTATCGGTCCAGGCGCATCGGCTGTACGAGGGTACGCTGTGCGCATGACGAAGATCGGTTACGCCTGCATGCTCGAGCAGTTCCATCCCACCGACCTGCTCGACTGGGCGGAGCA
>DATBRW010000051.1:0-2638 GCA_036560125.1 Candidatus Limnocylindria bacterium | reverse complement strand
GACGGGCGCCCAGTCGAGAGCACCACACCGGCCGCGGTGCGGGCGGGGACGTACCTACTGGTTGCCGGCATCCTGGCGGCCGGCGCCTTCTACGCCGTCAACCAGGTGGGCTGAGCCGATGTGCTACGACGACGACGCGCGACCACCACTCCCTCCAATTCGGGGCGCGGCCGGTGACGCCGGCCCGCTGACCCTGACCGCGGGCGATGGAACCGCCGTGGCCGCCTATGCGGCGCGCGCCGAGCGGCCGGGCGGGCCGGGGATCGTGGTCCTGCCCGACGTGCGCGGGCTGCACCCCTTCTTCGAGGAGCTGGCGCTGCGCTTCGCGGAGGCCGGCGTCCACGCCGTGGCGATCGACTACTTCAGCCGCAGCGCCGGCACCGGACACCGGCCGGAGGGCTTCGAATACGAGGAGCACGTGAAGCAGATGCGTGCGGAGAGCATCGACGCCGACATCGCCGCCGCGGCCGCCTTCCTGCGCTCCGCGGACGGCGGCTCAGCCGAGCGCGTGTACACCGTGGGCTTCTGCATCGGCGGCCGGATCAGCTTCGTGCAGGCGGCCACCCAGGAGGGCCTGGCGGGCGTCATCGGCTTCTACGGTTGGCCGATCGGTGAGCATCGCAGCGGCCTGCCGTCTCCGGCCGAGCTGGCCGACCGCATGCGATGTCCGGTGCTGGCGTTGTGGGGCGGTGCCGATCGTGGCATCGGTCCCGAGGTCGTGGCCGAATTCGAAAGCGCGCTGCAGGCCGCGGGAGTCGAGCACCGCAGCATCATCTACCCCGATGCGCCGCACTCCTTCTTCGACCGCACCGCGGCCGAATACGACAAGGAGTCGGAGGACGCCTGGCGGCAGATGCTCGACTTCGTCGGCACCGGCCGCTAGGCGCTCTCGACTTCCCCCCTAGGAGCCGATTGCCGGCTGGTTCTCCGCGACCGGCTTCGGTGCGGCCGGCTTGATCGGCCGCAGATACAGGAACATCACGACCACCACGTAGGCGAGCCAGGTCAGCAGGGTGATCCACTCCGGGTTGCTGGTGTAGCCGAACATCGCCCGCAGCAGCTGGCCGATCGTGGCCAGGAGGCCCTCGCCCTCATGCGGCAGCACGGCGCTGACGTCGAACGCGGTGGACGTGCCGATCGTGATGACGCCGATCTCCACGAACTCGTGCACCGCGTGGCTGAGCAGCCCAGCCGCGATGAAGATCAGGGCGATGCCGGTCCAGCGGAAGAATGTGCGGAGGTTGATGACCTGCGCACCGCGGTAGAAGGCGTAGCCGATGCCGATGGCGATGACCATGCCGATCAGCGCCCCGACGAGGGTGCTCAGCGCGCCAACCTCCGACTCGGAGGCGGCGGTCACCTGCCCGAGCAGGAAGAGGGCCGTCTCGACGCCCTCGCGGATGACCGCGGTGAAGGCCAGGATCGAGAGGGCCCACGCGCCGCCATCGGTCAGCGCGCGATCGATGCCCGCATGCAGCTCGCCACGGATGTTGGCCGAGGTGCGGCGCATCCAGAACAGCATCCAGGTCACGACGGCAGCGGCCAGCAGCATGGTCAGGCCCTCGAAGACCTGCCCCGCCGGCTCTTCCAGCCCGCCGATGGTCATCCACAGGACCAGGCCGATGCCGACACTGACGCCAATCGCCGCGACCACGCCGGCCCAGATGCGTCCGAAATACCGTTGGTTGCCGGTCTTGGCCAGGTAGGCGAGCACGATGCTCACGATCAGGGCGGCCTCGACGCCCTCCCGGAGGCCGGTGAGCAGGCCGGTCGTGAAGAATCCAGCGTCCAACGGAAGCAATCTCCTGCAGGAAGGTAATGCGAAGTTAGGCTATCCTAACCCCCCAGGTTCGTCAACACGAACTCCATACGACCAGGTCGGATATTCGACGGCGCCACCCGGTGACGTGGGCGAGGCTCCGATAGAATCGTCGCCGTTCCCGAGCCGTCCTCCCCCTGGAGCCTGCATGATCGATTTCACCCTGACCGATGCGCAGCGCGAGCTGCAGCGCACCGCTCGTGCCTTTGCCGAGCGCGAGATCCTGCCCCGCATCCATGACCTCGACTCGACATCCACCTACGACCGCAGCTTGTACGAGAAGATGGGCGCCGAGGGGTTCCTTGGCCTTCCGATTCCGGAGAAGTACGGCGGCGCCGGCTTCGATTACATCGCCTTCGCGCTGCTGTGCGAGGAGATGGAGCGGGCCGATACCGCGTTCCGGGTGATCCTCTCGGTCCACACCGGGCTCAACTCGCTGACGCTGCTGCAGTGGGGGAGCGAGGAGCAGAAGCAGCAGTACCTGGTTCCCCAGGCCCGCGGCGAGAAGCTGGCGACCTTCGGCCTCACCGAGCCGGGCGTGGGCTCGGATGCCGCCAACCTGGCGACCACGGCCCGGCGCGATGGCGAGCGGTACATCCTGAACGGCAGCAAGATCTGGATCAGCCTGGGCGACACGGCCGACCACGTCCTGGTCTTCGCCACGGTCGATCGCAGCCAGGGGCACAAGGGCATCACCGCCTTCATGGTCGAACGGTCGTTCCCCGGCTTCAGCTCCGATTCCCTGCACGGCAAGCTGGGCGTGCGCGCCGGCAACACGGGGATCCTCACCTTCGACGACTGCGAGGTGCCGGCGGCCAA
>DATBRW010000050.1:0-3188 GCA_036560125.1 Candidatus Limnocylindria bacterium | reverse complement strand
GAAGATGATGTGCTCGTAGATGTCGTCGGTGAAGACGAGCGCGTCGTGCTCCATGCACAGCGCGGCGATGAGCTCGAGCTCGGCCCGCGTGAACACCTTGCCGGTGGGGTTGTGCGGCGTGTTGAGGACGATGCCGCGCGTCCTGGGCCCGAACGCGGCGCGCAGCTCTGCCTCGTCGATGTGCCAATCGGGCTCGTGCAGGGTGACGTAGTGCGGCACGGCGCCGGACAGGATCGCGTCCGGGCCGTAGTTCTCGTAGAACGGCTCGAAGACGACGACCTCATCACCGGGATCGAGCAACGCCAGCATGGCCGCGATCATGCCCTCCGTCGCGCCACAGGTGACCGTCAGCTCGGCCTGGGGATCGACCGTCCAGCCCGGGTAGAACGCCTCCGTCTTGGCGGCGATGGCCTCGCGGAAATCCTTCGCACCCCAGGTGATCGCGTACTGGTTGATATCGCCGTGGATGGCGGCCGCGGCGGCTTCCTTGAGCTCGGGCGGGCAGGCGAAGTCAGGGAAGCCCTGGGCGAGGTTGACCGCGCCGTGCTGGAGGGCGAGCCGGGTCATGTCGCGGATGACCGACTCGGTGAAGCGCTCGGCCTTGGCCGACACGCGCAGGCTGGCGTTGAGGGCAGGGTTCATCCGCGGATTGTGGCAAACCCCGCCTCTCAGCTGCTGGCTGCGGCTCCTCCGTGCTGCCGGCGGGGCAGCCAGACGCTGAACACGGCCCCGCCACCGGCCGCGTCATCGACGTGCAGCGATGCGTCCTGGCGCGCGGCAAGGATCCTGGCGATGGCCAGCCCCAGGCCCGTGTTGCCGGTCTCGCGCCGCCGGCCGGCGAGGCGGGCAAAGGGCTCAAAGATGTGCAGCCGCTCGTGTGGTGGCACGCCGGGTCCCTGGTCAGCGACGCTTATCGACACCTGTGGCCGGCCGCCCTCGCGCCGTGGCGCGACAACCAGCCGCACCGTGCCGCCGGCTGGCGAGTGGTCGAGCGCGTTGTCGATGAAGATCAGCAACAGCTGGGTCATCCGGTCCGGGTCCGCGCTCACGAACAGCTCGCGATCTGCCGCGCCCGCTCCGTCCTGGACCACCTCGACCTTCACCCCGCGCTCAGCGCCGATGGTCTCGGCTCGACGCGCCAGCTCGGTAACGAATTCGCGCATTTCGATGAGCTGCGGCTTGACAACAATCGCGCCCGCTTCCGCGGACGCCAGGGCGAGAAGGTCGCCGACCAGCCGCCCCAGCCGATCCGACTCGGACACGATGTCTTCCACCAGGCTCTGGCCGGCCGGCTGGACGAGGCCCTCGCGCTGCAGGATCTCCGCCGAGGCTCGGACCACAGCGACGGGCGTCCGCAATTCATGCGACGCCGATGCGACGAAGCGGCGCTCGGCATTGAAGGCCGACCGGATTGGGCCCATGGCGCGCGACGTTACGACGAGCGTGACGACTGCCGCGCCCACCAGTCCGGTTAGCGACACCAGCAGGATCGTGAACAGGATGGTGCGCGTCTGCTGGTCGTGCTGGGTGAGCACGAAACCCGTCTGCAGCAACGCGACGACCTGGCCGCGTGAAGAGACGACGGGTTCGGTGAGCAGACGCACGTGCACGCCGCCCACCGTGACGCTGCGCAGGTCGTCCTCGCCGAGTGCGGCGGCCTGGGCCGCCGCGGGGTCGGGCAGGCCGGCCAGCTGGATCCGCTGCGGGTTGGAGATGATCGTCCCGTCGTTGTCGAGCACGAGGTAGAACGTCTGGAAGGACTCCAGGTCGCCCTCATCGGCATCGGCCAGGCCTGGACCAGGTGGGGCAGACGCCGTCGGCGGGGGAGTGCTCCCATCGCTCTGGTGCTCGCGATCGCTCTCCTCGTCGGTTTCGTCCCACGCCTGGCCTTCGAGCGTCGCCAGCCGGGCCGCGGCCGCCTGCTCAAGCGTCCGGTCCACGTTCTCGTCGGTCATGCCGATTGCCACCGCAGCAGTCGCCAGGCCAACTGCGGCGAGCAATGTCGCGATGAGCGCCAGCGTGATGAAGGCCAGGCTGCGTGAGGTCCGCCGGACCAGACGGTCCGTTGGCGTAACGGCGCTGATCGCCGGGTCAGCCGCCCGGTTGAAGCGCATAGCCGACTCCGCGCACGGTCCTGAGCGCCTTGGCCTGGCCCAGCGCACCCAGCTTGCGGCGCAGGTAATGGATATAGAGATCGACCACGTTCGAGTAGACGTCGGGCTCGGCGCCCCACACCGAGTCCAGGATCTGCTGGCGCGTGACGACCTGGCCGGCGTGGCGGATCATGAAACCGAGGAGTGCGTACTCCCGGGCCGACAGCAGCTCGCTCCGCTCGCCCACGGTCACCTGGTGGCGATCGGGGTTGAGCACGATGTCTCCGACAGCCAGTCGCTCAGCCACCAGTTCCGGGCTGCGCCTCGTGAGTGCGCGTAACCGGGCCAGCAGCTCGCTGAATGCGAACGGCTTGGGCAGGTAGTCGTCCGCGCCCGCATCGAGGCCTTCCACCCGGTGCTCGAGCGCCGACAGGGCCGTGAGCATGAGCACTGGCGTTGAGTTGCCGCGCCGGCGCATGGTGCGGAGGACTTCCTCACCGCTGATCCCGGGCAGCATGCGGTCGAGCACCACGACGTCGTAGGAGTGCTGGCGGACCAGCTCCACGGCGGTTTCGCCGTCCGTGGCGACGTCGACCGAGTAGCGCTCGGCCACAAGCACGCGGCGGATGGCATCGGCCATTCGCTCCTCGTCTTCCACCAGGAGAAGTCGCTTCATGCCCTCATATAGGCAGCGATTACGGCGCGGCGCAAGGTTCAAATGGCCTTTATTGCAGAACGCACATGTGCGGGCCGATGCCGATTTTGGGAACTCCAATGCTGGCCCGCGACCCAGCCTCCGGGCGAGCGTGAAAGAACTCCAATCCTGGCCAAACCGAGGCCACAGAAACCACGGCCAGACTCCGGGGCAGATCAGCTCAACGGAGGCTCGAAACACATGGTTCACAGGCTCGCACTCTTTTTCGGCGCCGTCGGCGCGGCAGGCATACTTGCCCTCGCGCTCAACCTCGGCGGGTTTGCCGGTGCGCCCACGGCGGCCAACGCCGACACGGCTGCGGGCGCCCCGGCTGCAACAGCCGCGCCCGCGTCCACGAAGACGGTCATTGACAAGGTCTACGTCGAAGCGGCGCCCAAGCC
>DATBRW010000049.1:0-4940 GCA_036560125.1 Candidatus Limnocylindria bacterium | reverse complement strand
ACCGCCAGCGTGTTCACGATGCCCAATCCACCGATCACCACCGCCAGCACCGCCAGCAGGTCGAACAGCCCGATGACCCGATCCAGGGAGCGCCCGAGGTCGCTCGACAGCTGGGCCGCGGACAGGGACTCGGCCGAATAGACCGCGGCCTTGTCGGCCACCGCATCCCGGAAGGTATCGATCGGGACCCCGCGCTGTGGCTGCAGGGCGAACAGCCTGGCCTCGGTGACGCCGAACGACTCGCGCGCATCGGCCTGGCTCATGAGGATGGCGCCCTCGGTAGTCCGCGTCGGCAGCGAGTAGGCCACGATGCCTGCGACCGTGAACGGGACGCCATCGCCGCCGGGCTGCCCCAGGGTGATCGTGTCCCCGACTCCCAGTCCGTCGCGGCTGGCGATGGACTCCGGCAGCAGGACCGCACCGCCCTCGCGCAGCGCGTTGAAGGCATCCCGCCGTTGGCCGGCCACGAAGATCAGTGAACGCGTGTCCTGGAAGTCACTCGGACCGATGCCGGCGATACCCACCTCGCGCTGACCGTCATCGGTCGCCTCCACCGCGGGGAACTCGCTGATGGGCATGACCCGATCGACCCCGTCGATCGTCGCCAGGTCGTCCCGTACCCGATCGATCTCGTCCGCCACGGTCAGGCGGATGGCGTAGCCACCTGGCAGGATGGAGCGCACCCACACGTCGGCCGTCGCGCGGGCGGAGGCCGTGACGATGCCGAGCGCCACCACCGACGCCAGCCCGATCGCCAGGGCGCCCACCGTCAGGCCGGTGCGTACCGGATCGCGACCCAGGTTCGCGCGACCCAGCTCCCCCTGCGCGCCGAACAGCGCGCCGAATGGGCGGCCGATGAGCCGGGCGAGGGGCTGCAGCCCTAGCGCGACCAGCAGCGTTCCGCCCAGCATGATCCCCACCGCCAGCAGCGCGCCCGAGAGCGACGCGTCCCCGCGCTGCAGCGGATAGGCAACCACACCGACCGCCACGGCCGCGATCACCAGGCCCATCACCCACGGCAGGCGTCCGCCCAGCGTCCGGCCCGGCTGCTGGGAAGGCCGCAGTGCGTCCAGCGGCGACAGGCGCGATGCCGCCAGGGCGGGCACCAGGGCGCCGGCCAGCGTGACCAGCGCGCCGAGGACGAAGGCCAGCAGCAGCGCCACCGGATGGAAGGGCAGGCCGCCGATCAGCAGGGCACGGCTCGACTGCAGGACACTGATCAGGATGGCTGCCATCGCGACGCCCAGCAGTACGCCGACAAGCCCGCCCATCAACCCCAGCGCCAGACCCTGGCGCAGGAAGAGGCCCATCACCTGCCGTGAAGTCGTTCCTGCCGCTCGCAGCAGCCCGACCTCTCGCGTGCGCTCGGCCAGGGTCATGGCCAGCGTGTTCGCCACCAGGAACGCTCCCACGGCCAGCGCCACCAGGCCGAACAGGAAGGCGAGCCCGGCAAACCCGGCCTGGGCGCGGCCGAGCTGCTGCTCGGCGTCCGCCACCGTTTCGACCACGAACGGCTCGGTCATGGTGCGGTCCAGCGCGGCCAGCACCTCGTCCTCGGCGCCCTCCGCCACCTTCAGGTCAACGTAACGAATCGCCGGCGGGACTTCGAAGGCCCCGGACAGGTAGTCCGAGTCGAGAACCACCACCGAACCGGATCCCAGCGCGCCGAAACCCGCGTCACCCAGCAGGCCGACGATGTGGTTGTACGGTGGGTGTGGCGCGGAGTTCAGCCACAGTTCATCTCCCACCCTCAGGCCGTTGGCGCGCGCCCAGGCCGCGTTGACCAGCACACCGGTAGGATCGGCCGGATCCAGGAAATGCCCGTCCACAAGCTCGTACGAGCGGATCTGCGCCTCGTCCTGCGGATCGACCCCGATCAACAGCATGGTGAAGACCTTCTCGTCCGGCCCAGGTTTGGTCGTCACGCTCCGTCCACGCTCCTCGATCACTGCCGACCCGGTGTTGACGCCGGCGATGGTCTGGATGTTCTGGACGGTGCGCGGCGTGAAGCCCTCTGTCTCGAACGCGCGGACGCGGAGCGAAGCCGATCCGAAGAGCTCCTGGGCCGCGCGGCGCACCGCTTCGGTCGCTGCCTGGCCGGCCATCAGGGCGGCGGCGATGACCGCTACGCCCAGCGCCACCCCCAGCACCGTGAGGCCCGTGCGCAGCGGCCGGCTGGCCAGGCTCCGCCAGGCGACCGCGGAGAGACGCACGCGCTAGAGGCCCAGCTCGGCCAGGCGCATGATCAGCGGCCGCGCTTCGTGGTCAGCGCGGCGCCCAAGCTGGATCGTCTCCAGGATTTCACCGTCGCGCACCACCAGCACGCGGTCGGCGTAGGCGGCCGCGCGCGCGTCATGGGTCACCAGCACGATCGTCTGGCCCAGCCGGTCACAGGAGTCCCACAGCAGGTCCAGGATCTCGGTGCCGGTCGTGAAGTCCAGGTTGCCCGTCGGCTCATCGGCCAGGAGGATGGCCGGACTGGGCGCCAGGGCACGGGCCAGGGCGACCCGCTGCTGCTCGCCGGCGGAAAGCTGGTCCGGCCGCTGCCCGGCCTTGTCGGCCAGGCCCACCAGCTCCAGCAGCTCGTCCACGCGCTCGCGGCGATCGCCAAGCGTCTCGCCGCCGATCAGGAAGGGCAGCGCCACGTTCTCCGCCACGTTCAGCAGCGGGATCAGGTTGAAGAACTGGAACACGAAGCCGGTCTTGGCGCGCCGGGTGAGGGTGGCCCGCTCATCGTCCAGCTGGCTGATGTTGACGCCGTCGATGGTTACTTCCCCGCTGCTCGGACGGTCAAGACCGCCCAGCAGGTGGAGCATGGTCGACTTGCCGGAGCCGGACGCGCCCATGATCGCCACGAACTCGCCCTGCTCGACCGAGAGCGAGACGCCGTGCAGCACGTCAACGGAGCCGGCGCGAAGCGGATAGCGCTTGACCAGGTCACGCGCCTCGAGGATCACCGGCATCGCCGGCAGTCTAGACGGATGGTTTGGCCCGATGCGGTCGCTCCGGCGACCACCGGCTAGAGGACGAAGCCGAGCAGCGAGCCCAGCACGGTCTCGAACAGGCCGCGTTCCGGTGCCGCGGCGGTCTCGACGCGCAGGCCGCCCGATGGGCTGGCCACGAGGCTCCCGACAGGCGATGCAGCGTCACCGGCGAAGGCCAGCGCCCTCACCGATTCGCTCGAGGCGCTCCCCGGCGCAGTGGCGACCAGCGTGCCGCCGTCCATTGGCGACGAGGCGCGCGGGGCGGCCGGTGTGTCGACATGCAGCGGCCTGGCGTCGGGCTTGGCCCTGTGCTCGTGGCCCGCCGGGCTGGCGGTAGTCCCGCCGCCGCCGCCGCCGGATGGGGGTGGCTGCGGGCTCCCACCACCGCCGCCTCCCCCCGAGGGTGGAGGCGGTGGCGGAGCCGAAGCAGCTTCCATGAAGAGCTCGGTGTAGAAGCGTGGGTTGCGCTGCTTGCCAAGGAAGTTGACGTTGTCCTTGCCGTAGGCGCCCACGCCCCCGTGGGTGAAGCTCGGCTCCAGGATGTTGGCTCGGTGACCGGGCGAGTCCATGAAGCCCTGGTGGATGGCGACCGGCGAATCGGCGTCGCTGTAGCCGTTGTTCCAGCCGATGTTCTCGCCGCCCCAGCGGTACTGCAGCCCGTTCAGGTCATACCAGTGATAGACCTGGTAGCCGGTTCCCAGGACCGTGTGGTCGAAGTAGTTGCGGTCGACCTGGTCCTTGCTGCGCCATCGGGCCAGGCTGACCAGCGTCCCGTTCTGCTGGACCGCCCTGCGGCCGTTGTTGACACGCGCGCCATTCATGAGCTGGAAGAGCGTCGCCTCGGCCGCGCCCTGCTGCCAGCCCGTGGCGGGCGCGGGGCTCGACGCGAGGAGCATGGCGGACGCCAGCGCGACGCAGGCCAGCGCCGTGGCGCGAGCGACGGCGTGACGTGGGGTCCGGCTCCGGTGAACGGCCAAGATTCCGGCGCGCTTCCTTTCGGGTATCGGGCGGGCTCGGGAGCGGCCATTACCGTACGGCCGCCGCACGCCGAAGGCACTAGCGCGGTGGTCCGGTTGGCGCCCGTGACCCAGGCTCTTCTGAGTCATGGGTGAGATAGGACTTTCGGCCTAGGGGCCGCCATTTTCACGCTCGGCACGAGCGGCGGATAATGGCAGGGCCGATGCGCTGGATCACGGGCGCCGGCCATGAACGGAGGCCTCCATGAGCGAGCGTCCGGCGGGGCCCGATGCGGCAGAGGGCAGTGGGGCGCCCAATCCCGACCAGGGCGATGGACCGTGGCCGAACGGGATGCCCTACACCGTCCAGTTCCCCGGCGAGACCGGCGACGCGGCTGACCTCGAGCATCCAGCTCCCCTGCCCAGAGTCGGAGACACCGTCGAATACATCGATGAGACGGGCGCCACACACCGCTACAGCGTCCGCGAGGTCGTCCATACCCTCCAGACCACGGCCGCGCACCGCCCACACGTCGCTGACGGAGCGGCGTCACCGCAGGCCATCGCTCGCCTGGCCGACGGGGATGCGCCGGAGCAGCCGGGCGAGGGTGGCGAGCTGCGAGCCGGGCTGCCGAAGGTCATTCTCGAAGCAGCCGACTAGCCGGCGACCCGCCGGCGCCCTGCTTCGGCGGTATGACGCTCCCTTAACCGTCCATTGCTACCCTTGCGCCATGGAAAGGGCGCGCGTCCTGTTCGTCTGCACCCATAACTCCGCCCGCTCGCAGATGGCGGAGGGATTCCTGCGGGACTTCGGCGGCGATCGATTCGACGTCCATTCCGCCGGGACCGAAGCCACCACTGTCCGTCCCGAGGCAATCGCGGCCATGGCGGAGGTCGGCATCGACATCTCCGGGCATGAGAGCAAGACGGTGGAGCGCTACCTGGGCCAGTCGTTTGCGTGGGTGATCACCGTCTGTGATCAGGCTCGCGAGGCGTGCCC
>DATBRW010000048.1:0-9097 GCA_036560125.1 Candidatus Limnocylindria bacterium | reverse complement strand
CGGGATGCTCGAAGCCGGTCTGGTCGATCAGGAACGCCACGCCCTCGTCGACGCTCATCTCGCCGCGGTGCAGACGGATGTCCAGGATGATCCGGGCCGAGCGCCAGATGGCGTCGGTGTGCATGACCCACCGATGGGTGGGGGTATCGTCGAAGCCCGCCTGCTTCATCATCCGCTCGCAGTAGAAGGCCCAGCCCTCATCGAACTCGGCGGCGCTCAGGCTCAGGGCGCGCACCAGGCTCGGGTTGGAGGTGGCGGCCGCCAGCTGCAAGTGGTGACCCGGGTATGCCTCGTGGACGCTGGTGTTGCTGATCGACGCGTAGTTGTGCTCGCGCCACATGTCGGGTGAGCCGGGTGGCGTGACGACGTAGGTGCCGATCGGATCCGGGTCGAAGCGCGCGGGCTGGTAGTAGGCGGCGAACGGGATGAGGTGGCGCTCGAACGACGGCGTCTCGATCACCCGTAGCCGATCCTGCTCCGGTAACGTGGCCAGATCGTGCTCGACGATGAAGTCGCGCGCTCGATCCATGGCCTTGCGGTATTCCTCGATCGCCTCCGGGAAGGTGGCCGGATGGTTCTCCTTGACCAGGTCGGTGACCTCGCCCGGTGACAGGGTCGGATCGATCTCGGCGCTGACCCGCTCGCGGCTGGCTTTCTCCTCGGCCAGCATCTGCTCGCCGACCGCCAGGATCTCGTCCGGCGTGGCGTCCAGCGCGCGCAGCGCGACCAGCTGCTCGAAGCCGTCGCGCCCGGTCTGCCATGAGCCGTTGGCCCGCGGCAGAGCGTCGTTGCGCAGCCAGGCGACGTGCTCGTCCAGGGCGGACCGCAGTGCGCCGGCCGCCGCCTCGACCCGCGCCAGCAGCGCTGGGTCGACGTGCTCGGAGCGCGCCACCGCCAGGATGGTGTCCAGGAACTCCGGCAGGGATTCGCTGCCCTCGACGTCGATCTCGACCCACAGCCGCACCGGCTCGTCGACCCGTGTCCGGGTCTGTGCCAGGTAGGCCGGCGCCGCTTCCAGCCGCGCGGCAATCGAGGTCAGACGCTGCTCCAGCGGCGCGTAGTCGCGCGTGAAGATGGGAAACAGAGCGTTGCCGATGTGCTCGGCCGCGCGGCTGGAGCCCGCCCAGTCGCGGCGCTCGCGCAGCTGGTGGATGGCCAGCCGAGCCTCGTGAATGACGAGGTCGCGGTCGAGCGCCCGATCGGGTGACAGCTCGTCGGCAGGGAAGCGCTCCATCTCGCCGATCGTGTCGCGGTGGAACGTCACCAGCTGTTCGACGTGCTCGCGGGTGCCGTCCGAGAGGCGATGGTCGTGGTCATGGACGCCCAGGTAGGTCGCGCCCTCGGGATCGAGCTCCAGCATCTGGCGGAACCAACGCTCGGTCGTGCGGTCGAACCGCGCGTCCGCATCGGATGGTGCGTGCATGCGCTCCTCAGGTGGATCGGTCAGGACGCGCCGGCCGCGCCGCGGGGGACTCGCGGCGGCTAGGGAGCCAGGCTGCGCGTCAGGAAGCCTAGCACCC
Organism: Candidatus Limnocylindria bacterium; assembly: GCA_036560125.1. GTDB lineage: Bacteria > Chloroflexota > Limnocylindria > QHBO01 > QHBO01 > DASSCW01. Next base: position 7,577 of record DATBRW010000048.1, on the reverse strand, counting down.
AGTCGCGGTACTCGCCGGCACACGCCTCGAGCGACTCGCCGTGCCCGGCTGGCGGGCAGATCTCGAGCGTGGCGTCCGGGTTGCCGTCCTTCGCCGCGGCCAGCAGTTCCTCTCCGGCGTCGGGACCGATGAGCTCGTCCTGCCCGCCCTCGATGATCAGCAGCGGGCCGTCGTAGCGCGCCACCCGCTGCACCGGGTCGACGGCGCTGATGTCCTGCCCGGTCCGGATGAGCGACCCGAGCAGGGTTGCCCATGAACCCGGCAATGAGAGCGGATAGCCGTTCGCGTCCAGGCTGGCCTGGATCGCATCGGCCTGGGTGGCCGGAGTCGAGTCCAGGATGACGGCGGCGATCCGATCGTCCGCGATCGACTCGGCCAGCCCCGAGACGCCACCCATGGCGACGCCTAGCAGCGCGATCCGCTCCGGGCCCTTCCGCCGTTCGAGCCAATCGACCACGGCCCGAACGTCGTTCTGCTCCAGGGCACCCTGGGTGCTCTGCTCGCCGTCGCTCTGGCGGTGGTTGCGGAAGTCGAACAGGACGAGGTTGTAGTCGTCATGCAGCAGGGCGGCCCGGGCGAGCATGGTGCTCTTGTTGCCTTCGTAGGCGTGGGCGAGGATCACGGTCGGGCCCTCGGGGCCAACGCCGTTGCCCGCCGGGATGTACCACCCGGCCAGCCCGACGCCGTCCGAGGTCATGAGGCCGGTGCCGGCCTTCTCGCCCGGGAGCGGGCAGTGGGTGGGGTCGGGATAGTCGGCCACGATGGCGTCGGTGCTGGCGTCGTAGTTGATCGCCTCGTAGGTCCAGCCGTTGGCGAGCGCCGGTGTGCGGCAGTCGCGGCTGGCCGCCGGCGCATCGGCCAGTCGTGCCGACGCCGTGAAGCCGACGTAGCCCAGGTAGGCCAGCAGGATGATCAGGATGACGATGAGGGCGAAGGAGATCCAGCGCCCGATGGCCGCTCGGCGGGCTGCCCCCGGTGCGTCCGGCACCTCGAATGTCATCGAGGCGGAGTATACGGTCGCGTTCCGGGGAGCCGTCCCCTACAATCGGGGGCCGATCGACGCGCCCGACGGCGCGTCGTCCGTGCGTCAGGAGGTCCCGCTGAGCCTGGTGACCGGCAAGAAGGCAAGCGTCGAGGGCAACGCCCGTTCGACCCGCGCCACGCGTGCCGAGCGTGCGCGTCGGCCGGCGGTTGCTGCCCCGAGGCCTCGGCCACGCGGTCACACGCTGGCGCCCGAGCACATCGGCGAGGCGGGCAGCGCAGCGGTCCTCACCCTGGCCATCCTGGGCCTCTCCACATTCATCGCGGCCATCGCGCTGATGGTGTTCGGCTTCACCACCGCCGGCAGTTACGGCGCGTCACCCCCTCCGAACGTCGGCAGCCTGGGCATGGGCCAAGTGATTGGCGGATTCGGCCTGCTGGTGATCGGCCTGGCCCTGCTGGGATCGTCGCTGGCGGTGCTGGCCGACGTGCGGGGCAGCCGCCGTGGCGCGGCCGCCATTGCCGGCGCCACCGCCCTGCTCTCGGCAGCGGGCGTGGTGATGGTCATGCAGGTCGGCATCGGCGATGCGGTGCTGGCTGCCGCGCTGGCGGTCTGCGCGCTGCTATGCGCCGTCTCGGCCATCATCCTGGCTCGCCCGGCGCACTGACCGCCCCGTCGCGGTCGTGACCACGCCGCGTCTGGCCACTGGCCTCTTGCTCGGCGCCGCCCTGCTGCTGACTGCCGCAGGGCTGGTGGGCATCGCGCTCGGACTGTTCTTCGCGCCGTGGCTGCACGACCAGCTGCCGCCGGTGCTCATCGACGCGGCGGCGGTCGGCGGCGCGGCCACGGCACTCGGCGCACTGCTGCTGGGACTGGCCGCGGCCCATTTGGCAGCCGCCGTCGGCCTGATCCGCGGCGTCGCCGTGCTGCACACGCCGGCCGTCGTACTCTGCGTGGCAATGGCGGTGCTGAGCGTCGCGTGGGCCGCGGCGGCCCTGGTCAGCGCCGCCGCCGGGACCGGCATCCCGTCCGCCATGCTGCCCGCCGCCCTGGCATTGGGCCTGGTGGCGGTGGCCTACGGATTGGCCGCGCGCCGGCTGATCGGCCTTCCGCGGAGTCCATCGGCCACCGACTGAAGGTCGGAGGTGGCCCTGCTATACTCCGCCACCGTCGCTCCCTGCGGGCCCGTGGTGTAGCGGCCCAACATGCCAGCCTGTCACGCTGGAGATCGCCGGTTCGAATCCGGTCGGGCCCGCCAGTCACCCAACGCCCATTCCGCGGCGAGCACCTTTCCAGGACGGTCAGTCCTTGGCGGCCTCTTGAACAGCGCGCTGCGTGGCGCGTTGGCTGGCGCGTTCTTCGGAGCCGCGCTGCTCGCGCGCCTCGCGATCGCGGCGCGCATCGACGATCGCCTGGCAGGCGGTCGCCACGTCGTCAGTGATGGTCAGCAGCTCCAGGTCCTGCGGGCTGACCTTCTCCTCGTAGAGCGGCTTGTCGCGGATCCATTGCAGTAGCCCGTTCCAGTAGTCCTTGCCGTAGAGGACCACCGGGAAGTGCTCGACCTTGCCGGTCTGGATCAGGGTCAGCGCCTCGAACAGCTCGTCCAGCGTGCCGAAGCCGCCCGGAAAGATGACGAAGCCTTCCGCGTACTTCACGAACATCGTCTTGCGCACGAAGAAGTAGCGGAACTCCATCCCCAGGTCGACGTACTCGTTCAGCCCCTGCTCGAAGGGCAGCTCGATGTTGCAGCCGATGGACAGGCCGCCACCGTCCTGGGCGCCGCGGTTGGCCGCCTCCATGATTCCCGGCCCGCCGCCGGTGATGATGGCGAACCCCTGGCGCGCCAGGCCTTCGGCCACCCGGCGTGCTGCTCCGTAGTATCGGTTGCGGCGGCCGACGCGTGCCGAGCCGAAGATGGTGACGGCCGGCCCGACCTCGGCCAGCGCATCGAAGCCCTCGACGAACTCGCCCTGGATGCGCAGCGCTCGCCACGTGTCGGTGTCGCGGAACTCGACCGGGGCGCGGGAGCGCAGCAGCTCCTGGTCCTCGGTGCGGCGCTCGGTGCTGGCATGCCCGCGGACGACGACGGCCCCGCGGCGCCGTTCCGGTTCTCGCTTGGGACGTGGCACGGGGAATGCTCCTAGCCGGATTTGTCTGCTGCACTGCCGTCTGCGACGGTTCAGGGTAGACCGGTTCGCGGAAGGCAACTCGACAGCCTGAACAGGCCGATGGTAGGGTGAAGTCCATCCCGGTCGCGGGAGGATTTCGTGCCGCGACCCGCCCATCGGCGCCTTCGAGGATCTATTGCCGAACCTGCTGCGGCGCGTCGCCGCCCTCACCATCATCAGCTCCGTCGGGATTGCGCTCCTGGCGCCGCTGGCCGTGGAATCCGCGCGGCCGGCGCGCGACAACGCACCCGCCACCCTGCTAGGTGATGCAGCCAGCGGCAGCATCCTGGACCGTGGCGCACCGGGTCGCGAGCAGCTCGCGGCGCTGACGCTGATCGACCAGCGTGGCGCGGACCTTCCCGAATCCTTCTCCACCAAGCAGCGCCCGCTGCCGACCCCGGGCAGCGCCCCCATGCAGGCCACGCTGTACGTGGATCCGGCAGCGGCACCGGCCGCTGCAGCCGCGCCAACACCCGTCAAGCCGCCGAAGGCCGGTGACAGCGTCACCGGGTTGGCGACGTGGTACTGCTGCTCGAGCGGCTATCGCGGCCAGGCGGTGGTGGCCCTGCCAGGCGCCCTGGGCGGGCAGTACGACCCGCCCCCGTCATCACGCACGGTGACGGTCTGCGCCGATCGGTGCGCCGAGCTGCCGGTGGTCGATTACTGCGGCTGCCTGTGGGGTACTGCCGACCAGAAGGTCGTCGACCTGTCGCCTGAGGCCTGGGCAGCGATCTCGAATAGCGGCACCTCGGCGGGCGTCATCACGGTCACCGTCCACCTCGACTAACGATCGCCTGCCCGCGCCCGGCACGCCGCGTGCTCGGTGAGCGGGCATGCCGTTCCTTCCGTTCGTGCTGCTGCTGGTCTGGCAGGTCATCGGCCGCTCCGCTTCGTTCGCGCTTGGATGGGCGACGGCACTGTATTTCGGCCAGGTTCCCGGCAAGCAGGGTCACGTGCTGGCGCTGATCAGCCTCGTCTCGGCGGGCTGGGTCCTGCTGCTCGCCGGCTTCGGCGTGCCACTGCTGGTCGGAGCCGCAGCCGATGCGCTGGGCATGGTGCCCCGCAACTTCGATCTGGACCGCTGGATCGTGCTGGGCCTGGGGGCGGCGCTGGTGCTGGCGCCGCCGCTGTTGGCCGCGCTGGCGACCGGGTTCGACCTGAAGGAGGATCGCTCGCTGGGGCGCTGGCTGTCCCGGGTGCCGGTCTCGTACCCGGCCACCGCCTCGCTCGGATTCGGCGTGCTGGAGATGGTGGCCTTCACGCCCTTCCTCATCGTCGATCGGCTGCGGCATAAGCGGGTGCTGGCCCAGATGGCACTGACAATGAAGGAGGGCAGTGCCAAGGACGCCCTGCCAGAGGCCGTTGCCGCCGCGTTGCGCGCCATGGGTGTGAACCGCCTGCAGGTCGAAGAGGCCCGCGGCTTCCTGGCATGGCCGCTGCGCACGGTCGGCTTCGCGGTCACCCACCTGCTCGGCGCGGTGGTCCGCGGGGCACCGGCCTACCTGGCCGCGGATGACCTGACGATCTATGCCTATGCCACCAATGTCTCGATCATCGGGCCGGCAGCGAGGGTGCATCTGGCGCGTGCCTCACTCGAGCGCGAGGTCCCGTTCCACGGCGCGCACCTGACCTGGCATGAGGATTCGCAGCGGCTGGAGGATGAGCTGCTGGAGGCCGGCCGTGGCGGCCATGGGCTCGCCGCGGTGCGCCGGCGCCTCGACCGCATCCAGCAGCGGATCGACGAGGCGCCGCTGGCGGTCGACGAGTGGAACCTCCTGTACCGGTTGCGGCTGCAGGTGGAGCAGCGTTCAGACGAGGCGGAGCAGCATCACCAGGCTCGGGCCAGCGCCTGACGCGAACCCAGCGGCTATCGGGTGAAGGCCAGCACCGCGATGCCGAGCACCATGATGAAGCCGATGGTCACGATCACCAGCCGCGCGGCCCAGTTCGTGGTGCGAGCTGGATACGGCTGGTACGGCCGTCCCTTGCGGCGCCGCGTCATCGGCCCCACTCCCGGCGGAGCAGGAAGGGCGTGACCAGCGCCTCGCGGCTGGACACGCTGCGCAACTGCTTTCGCACCCGCTTCAGCAGCTTGCCGTGGTAGGAGCCGTCGCCGTACGGCTCGTGCAGGCGCGCCACGTCCCAGTCATGGGTGCCCGCGATCGCCGATTCGGGCAGGTACCGGTCCAGCACCGCCTTCGCCTCGTCGATCGCCACGAAGCGGCGCACCTTGGCCGAGTTGTCGAGCAGCGCCAGCAGGTCACCGAAGCTCGCCTCGAGGTCGGTGACCAGGGTGGAGAGGCGCTCCATCGTGCCCGGCATGCGCTCGACCTTGAACAGCCCGCCCAGCAGGGCCTTCCGGTCCTCGTCGCCCAGCACCGCCAGCGACTCGCGCAGATTCGGCACCCCGGAGCCCGCGTCGGCGACGGGCACCGCATAGTCGTAGAGGTGGACCATCATGGCGCGGCCCAGCGTAGCCCCCTGCGGCCGGCCGCGCCCGCAGGGCTACAATCCCGCCACCCAGTCGGAGGTTCCCACGCTCGTGCTGCTCGAAGGCAAGAAGCTGCTCATCACCGGCATCCTGACCGACGACTCGATGGCCTTCGCGGTCGCGCAAGTCGCCCAGCAGTCCGGCGCGGAGGTGCTGCTGACCAGCGTCGGTCGCGCGATGAGCATCACCCAGCGGGTGGCCAGGAAGCTCGACCCGGTGCCGGACGTGATGGACATGGACGTCAACGACGACGAGCAGATCGCGGCCGTGGCCGCCGAGGTGTCGAAGCGCTGGGGCAAGCTGGATGGCGCGCTGCACTCGATTGGTTTCATGCCGCAGGACGCGCTGGGCGGCAACTTCATGAACACGCCGTGGGAGAGCGTGGCGACGGGCTTCCAGACATCGGCCTTTTCGCTCAAGGCCCTGGGGGCAGGCCTGCTGGAGCCGATGAAGGCGGCGGGCGCCTCCAGCCTGGTCAGCCTCACCTTCGACGGGCGGTTCGCCTGGCCTATCTACGACTGGATGGGCGTGGCCAAGGCAGGACTGGAGGCCACCACCCGCTACATGGCGCGCGACCTGGGCCCGCACGGTATCCGCGTCAACACCGTCTCCGCCGGACCCATCCGGACCATGGCCGGCAAGAACATTCCCGGCTTCGACCAGCTCTCCGGCACCTGGCTGAAGCGCGCGCCGCTGGGCTGGTCGCTGTCAGACGCGACCCCGGTCGGGCAGATGGTGTGCTTCCTGTTCAGCGACTGGTCGAAGATGACCACCGGCGAGATGATCCACGTCGATGGCGGCTTCCACGCCATGGGAACCGACATCACCGCTTAGCCGGCCGCCGAGTCCGTCAACCGGCGAGCGTCTCGGACATCCGGCGCTCGTGGTCCAGCAGCCATGCCTTGCGCCAGCTACCCCCTCCGTAGTTGCCGACCTCGCCGCTCTTGCGCACCACGCGATGGCACGGGATCACGACCGCGATCCGATTGGCCCCATTGGCCGTGCCCGCCGCCCGCTGGGCGCCGGGTCGCCCGGCCTCGTCGGCCAGCGCCTCATAACTGAGAGTGCCGCCGGTCGGGATCTGGCGCAGGGTCGACCAGACGTGCTCCTGGAAGGGTGTGCCGGGCGCCACCAGCGGCAGGTCGAACGTGTTGCGGCGGCCATCGAAGTAGTCGGCCAGCTGCTCCTGCAATCGCTCCAGCCACGGATGCCGTCCAGCCACGACCGGGCGTCGCAGGCGCCGGCTGAGCACGTCCAGCTGGGTGGGCAGCATCGGTCGGTCGGTGAATTCGAGGAGGCAGATGCCGTCGTCGGTGGCGCCGGCCAAAAGGGCCCCGAGCGGGCTGTGCAGCATCGTCACCACCACTGCCGCCGTGCCGGATCGGCGCCGGCGAGTCGCCCGCGCCGCTCGCAGCAGCGTTCGGAGCCGGTCGGCCCGACGCTGCTCGGCATCGGTCGCTCGCGGCCTGGCGGTCTCGAGCGGCCTGCAGCGCAGGCATGGGCGGTAGCCGGCAAAGAGCGCTTCCTTGGCGGTTGCGAAGCGCTCGACATTGGCCGGCAGCGGAGCCGGCGCCGGGCAGCCAGCGCGGCAGAAGATGTTGGTGCTGCGCACCGCAGTGATGGGCTGGCTCACGAGTCCCTCGTCTTGGTCCATGTACTCATGAAACGAATTGGCCGCCGGAGGTGTGAGTCGGACCATGACCAATGTCGCATAGCGGACACCTCGTCGGGCGCCGACCATCAGCACATGGACCCGACGCAACTGCTCGCTGCCTGCGGCTTGGTGATCGGCACTGTCGACTACGCCTTGCTGGTGCGCCGCCGAGCCGCCATGCGTCGCCAGTGGCGCGAGGCGTCGGCGCGCCAGGCCGGTCGGGCTCTCTTCTAGGCGATCGCCCCGTCTAGGCGTTCGCCGCGCGCCGATCCTGAAGCATCA
>DATBRW010000047.1:0-5465 GCA_036560125.1 Candidatus Limnocylindria bacterium | reverse complement strand
CAGCCAGCGCATGCCCAGGCTGATGCGCCGATCGGCGCGGACCTCGACCGGGATCTGGTAGGTCGACCCGCCAACGCGCTTCGGCTTGACTTCGATGAGGGGCATGGCATTGCGCAGCGCGAGCTCCATCACCTCGACGCCCGCACGGCCGGCCTGCTGCTCGCAGCGCCCGATTGCATCCTCCAGGATGCGGGCTGCCAGATGGCGCTTGCCGCCGCGCATGAGCTTGTTGGTGAACTGGTCGAGCGTGAGGGCGGTGCCAGCCAGCTGCTCTTCGTACTTGCTCTTGCGCGCAATGGTGGGACGGCGGGGCATCGGCTAGCCCTTGCCCGGCGACTTCGCGCCGTACTTGCTGCGGCCCTGGCGGCGGTCACGGACGCCGGCGGCGTCCAGCGTGCCGCGCACGATGTGGTACTTCACGGCGGGCAGGTCACGGACCTTGCCGCCGCGGACCAGCACGACCGAGTGCTCCTGCAGGTTGTGCCCGATGCCCGGGATGTAGGCAGTCACCTCCATGCCGTTGACCAGCCGGACGCGAGCGACCTTCCGGAGGGCCGAGTTCGGCTTCTTCGGGGTGCGCGTCATGACCTGCAGGCAGACACCACGACGCTGCGGCGCGCCACGCCCCATGGAGCTGGTCTGCTCCAGCGTGTTGAGCGTGCGGCGCAGCGCCGGCGCCTTGACCTTCTTGCCGGCAGGCTTACGTCCCTTGCGGACGAGCTGGCTGATGGTGGGCAACGAGAACCTCTTCGCCTGGTGTGATTGCTTCCGTTCTTCGCTCCTCCGCGAGCACGCAAGAACCCCTTGGAGAGGCACTCAGAGAGCTTCAGCGGAGGGTGCCCAGAAGGGCACACACGAAGGCGCCCCGAACACGGGACACCGAACGCGGAGTATACGGTTCGGCGCTCTGGAGTGTCAACCGAGCCCGTGCTCAGACGAGGCCTGACGCCATTCACACAAGCCGGCGGTCGGCGGCCCAGCGCGTCAGCTCGTATCGGCTCGACAGCTGCAGCTTCCGAAGGACGGCGGAGACGTGCGTCTCGACCGTCTTGACCGAGATGTGCAGCTCGTGCGCGACCTCCTTATAGGCGTAACCGCGGGCGATGTAGCGCAGCACCTCCCGCTCCCGCGCGGTCAGCTGGTCGAGCTCGACGTCGACCGGTTCCGCGGACGAGCCGGTGGCGAACGTGTCGAGCACGAAGCCCGCCAAGCGCGGCGAGAAGACCGCGTCGCCGTCGTGCACGCGGCGGATGGCGGCGTCCAGCTCCTCGGCCGAGATCGACTTGGTGACGTAGCCGCGTGCCCCGGCCCGGATCACGCCGATCACGTCCTCCGCCGCGTCCGACACGCTGAGGGCCAGGAAGCGAACGTCAGGCTGCTCCGTGCGCACCGCGCTGATCACCTCGCGGCCACCGCCGGCGGGCATGTGCACGTCCAGCAGCACCACGTCCGGCCGGGTGGCCCGGATGCCGGTGACCGCCTCGTCGACCGTGCCCGCGTCGCCGACGATCTCGAATCCGTCGCGCAGCTCGGAGCGCACGCCCGAGCGGAAGAGCTCGTGGTCGTCAACCACGAAGACGCGGACCGTCATGACGCGCGGGCCTCGGTGGCGGTGGCACGCGGGATCCGCAACCTGACCTCGGTTCCATCCTTGCCGCTGACCACCTCGGCCGTGCCACCGTGGCGCTGCATGCGGGCCACGATCGAGTCGGCAATCCCGCGCCGGTCGGCCGGCACAGCGGCGGGATCGAAGCCGGAGCCGTGGTCGCGAACGAAGGCAGTCACCGCGTCGGCCTCTACCTCGACGTAGACCGATACCTCGGCGGCACCCGAATGGGTGGCCGCATTCAAGCTTGCCTCGCTGATGGCCGCCACCAGTGCGCGCAGAGATTCGTCGAGGGCGGCGTCGCCCACCACGACGGTCTCGATCTTGACGGCCTGACCGCGCTCGATCCTGCTCGCCATGGCGTCGAGCGCATCGCGCAACCGGACGCCAGGCACGCTTGGTGCGCGTCCGTACAGCCAGGCGCGCAGCTCACGCTCCTGGGTGCGTGCCAGCATGGCCATCTCGCGAGGCTCGCGGGCACGCTGAATCAGCGCCAGGGTCTGCAGCACCGAGTCGTGCAGGTGTGCCGCCATCTCGGCGCGGGCCTCGGACCGCACCCGGCTGGTCCGCTCGGCGATCAGCTCCTGACCCATGTTCCAGACCCATGGACCAAACACCAGGGCCAGGCCGCCGATGGTGACGATCACGGCCAGCGTCACGTTCATGACGCCACCGAGGTCAGTGGTGGCGGCAAGCACGATCGCCATCCCCACCAGGATCAGGAAGGTCCCCCCAATGAGGCGCGCCAGCGGCCTCCCCCCGGACAGGACCGATGCCAGCGGGCTCCCCAGGCTGGCAGGATCCCACCGCCGGCGCTCGTCGCCACTGCGGGCCCAGATGACGGCAAAGCCGATGGCGGCCAGCACCACCGGCCAGAAGAGCGTGCTCTCAAACGTGTAGCCCAGCAGCCAGAGCAATGCGATCACGCCGCCGACAACGAGCAGCGTCCCGGTCAGCTGGCGGCCACCGGGCCGCGCCGCGGGCAGCGCGGCGGCGGTTGCGGGCGCCACGTCCGCCGGCTGCAGCGGGGCCAGCAGCCAGAGCAGCAGGTACACGACCAGACCGAAGCCCGCGGCCGCCGTCAGCACCACGAACGCCAGGCGGATGGCCCAGGCCGGAGTGCCCAGGTGTTCCGCCACGCCGGCTGCCACGCCGCCGATGATGCGGTTGCGCCGGCTGCGATACAGGCGTGGTCGCGCGGCCGCGCCGGGGCGGGCAGATTCGCGGGCAGGGACGTCGAGCTGAGCTTGAGCCATGGACCGGCATCTTCCCACGCAGGCTGGCGCATGGCGATCCGGAATGACCCTGACCCGATGCGGCTCCCTCAGGGTCAGCCGGGGGATGTTCCCGATAGGCGCATGACCCGTGGGACGGCACCATCGGCGCATGACAACCGAGCAACCGCAGACCGCCCCGAGTCCCCGCCTGCTGCGGCGGCGCGCCACCGACCGCGTGATCGGCGGCGTGGCCGCGGGGATTGCCGACTACCTGAACATCGACCCGGTGCTCGTCCGCGCCGTGTTCGTGGGCCTGGTCGTGTTCGGCGGGGCCGGCGTGGTCCTCTACCTGGGGACCTGGCTCCTGATTCCGGTCGAAGGACAGGACCAGTCGCCTTTCGAGCAGGCGCTGCAGCGCGTCGGGCGGCTGCCAGGTCTGCTGCTGATCATCGCCGCAGCCGCGTTCTTCTTCCTTATCGTCTTGCCGCTCAATGGCGGCTACATCGACGGCTGGATGGTCGGGATCCTCGTCCTCGTGGTGATCGGCATCCTCTTGCTGCGGCGAGGCGGCCCGGCCGCGGGCACGGCGGCCGCCTCGCCGGCCATCGCCCCAGCAACGGCGGACGCCGGAGCTGCACCCATCGCCGGCGCGACACAGCCATCATTTGTCGAGCCGCGACCGCGGGCTCCCCGTTCGCCGCTGGGCTGGTACATCACCGCCGCCACCCTGATCGCCATCGGCGTGGCAGCCCTGCTCGAACGGACCTCCGACCTGGCCCTGCTGCCGGGCCAGTTCTTCGGCCTGGCGCTGACGGTGATCGGCGCCGGCATGCTCATCGGCTCGTGGTGGGGACGTGCCCGTGTGCTGATCCTGCCCGCGCTATTGGTGTTGCTGCTGGGCCTCCCGGCCGCGTTCATGACGGTGCCACTGGAGGGCGGTGTCGGCGGCCCGTACTACGCACCCACGAGCATGGAGGAGCTCGACGATAGCTACCAGCTCGCGTTCGGCAAGCTGACCCTCGACCTCTCCGAGCTGCCGTTGAGCACCGAACCAATCAACGTGGAAGCGGCTGTCGGCGCTGGCGGCCTGCACGTGATCGTGCCCGACCATACGCAGGTCCAGGTCGACACCGAGGTAGGTGCCGGCTTCACGTACGTGCTGGGCGACAGCCAGGGTGGCACCGACCTCAGCAACCACTACGCCAGTGGCGACTTCGGCCGACTCGTTGTCCTGGACCTATCCGTCGGCATCGGCGGGATCGAGGTTGACCCGGCCTACGACGACCTGCAGCTCGAGCTGGATTACGGAGCGTACTGATGACACGTCATGCCTTCGACGCCGTTTCGTTCGCCTTCGGGGCGCTCTTCCTGATCGCCGGAGTGATGCTGCTGAGTGGCAAGCCAAACACCGACGCCCTGGAATGGGTGGGCCCGGCGGCTGCCATTGGTCTGGGGGTGCTCATCCTGATCGCCACGGTGCCACGCCGACGCACTGAAGCCGGTGATGAGGCCGCGGATGATGAGCCGATGGGTGACGCCAGCGAGGCCTGAGCCTCAGGAGTCGTTCCCGCCCTCGCTATCGAACGCGGCGACCACGATCAACGGCTGCGCCAGGGTGATGCTGGCCACCTTGCTTACGCCGATCTCGATACACGGGCTGTCGACGTTGGCCAGCTGGCCCTCGCGGATGCTCACGGTGACGAGGCCGCCAGCCGCACGATCGGCGCTTGCCTCGGCCAGTCCGTAGCAGGTATCGACGCCACCGGTGTAGTAGGCGCTCAGCGTCAGGCCGTCAGCCGACAGCGCATAGCCGCCGACCGCCATCGGGATCGCGTCGACCACGCCGTGACGGGGGGCGACAACGGTCGCGTCGGTCGGTAGCTCCGGCTCACCGGGCGCGGCGTCGCCGCCGGCCGCATCGGCCAGGATCGGATCATCCAGGGTCACGACCGCCGACTTCAGCACCGCTTCCATGGTGCAGGCCTGGCCGACGTGGTCGGCGCGCGTGCCTTCCTGGATGGTGATGATCGGCGTGCCACGCTGGACGTCGACGGTGATCTCCTTGAGGCCGAAGCAGGTCGTGTTGCCGCCCCACCAATAGACGACCACGGTCCGCCCGTCAGCGCCGATGGCGAAGTGATCGACGGCCACGCGATGCGGGTCCACGACCGACGGATCGGGTTCCTCGCGAGTGGCGCCGTCGCCGGACGGCGGGCTCGGCACGCCTCCGGGTGTGGCCGAGATGGGATCGTCCTTGCCGCCGGAGTCTCCCCCGGCGGGCGACGAGCCGCCGGCACCCGCCTGGCCGACGTAGGCACAGGCGCTCAACGCAATCACCAGGCAGAGCAGGGGCAGCATCATCTTTCGCATGCTCCCCTGACGCGCTGATGGCCGGATCGGTTCCGCAGAGACGTCGATGGGCGGACCTGCCGGCCCGCCCATCGGTTCGCGATCGCGCATCGAGACCACCGCCTACTTCTTCTCGGCGGCGACTTCCTCGTTGAGCTCGTTGAAGACCTGCTCCTCGACCTCGGCCTCGATGGCCGGATCGTCGTCGGCGCCCATCAGCTCGGCCACGGTCTCCGCGGCCTCCTCGGCAGCGGCCTCGGCCTCGTCGGTCTCGACCACCCCGTCGGCGTTCG
>DATBRW010000046.1:0-8112 GCA_036560125.1 Candidatus Limnocylindria bacterium | reverse complement strand
GTCATACGGGCGGCGGTCCAGGCCGGCCTGGCGGTCGCGATCCTGACCGGCGGCGGGCACCTGTGGGTCTTCCTGGTGGGTGCCCTGGTCAGCGGCGCCGCGTCAGCCTTCTTCGGGCCGGCGATCATCGGTCTCATCCCGCAGACCATCAGCCCGCCGCGGCTGCAGGCTGGCAACGCCCTCCTGAACCTGTCGCAGAGCACCGCGCACATGGCCGGGCCGATCGTGGCCGGCATCGTGGTGGCGGTGATGGGCGCCGGTTGGATCTTCGCCATCGACGCGGCGAGCTTCGCGGTCAGCGCCATCTTCCTGCTGCGCCTGGCCATCCCGGCCTTGCCCGCGACGGAGCACGGCTCGTTCATGGGCGACCTGGCCGATGGGTGGCGCGAAGTGGTCAGCCGGCGCTGGCTGGTCGGATCGCTGGCCGCCTTCGCCTTCGGCAACCTGGCCTTCGCCGCCTTCTTCGTGCTGGGGCCGCTGGTCGTCGAACGCGACCTGGGCGGCGCCCCGGCGTGGGGCCTGCTGATGAGCGCCTTCGGCTTCGGCGGACTGGCTGGTGGGGCGATCGCCCTGCGCTGGAGGCCCGAGCGCCCGCTGGTGGCCACGTTCACCACGCTCCTGCTGGCCCCGGCCGCTTTGCTGCTGCTGGCGCAGACGCCGCCGCTGGCGGTCCTGGGCGTGGGGGTCGTGATGCTGGCCGTCGCCATCGCCATCTGCAACACGCTGTGGCACACGACGCTGCAGCAGCAGGTCCCGGAGAAGAGCATCTCCCGGGTCAGCTCCTACGACTGGATGGTGTCGCTGCTGATCTTCCCGGCCGGTGCCGCCCTGGCCGGTCCGCTGGCCGACGCGTTCGGTGCCGACGTGGCGCTGTTCGTGTTCGCCGCTCTGGCCGGCGTGCCGCTGGCGCTGGTGCTCGGCATGTCGAGCGTGCGAGCGGTTCGCCGGCTGGACCCGGCGCCGTCACCGGACGCTCCCGCTGGCGAACGGGAGGCAGCCCCCGAGGCCGCCATCTCCTGATCGCGGGCATGCATGCGGCTGGCAGACTGGGGGCATGCAACGCCGCGAGCTGGCGTGCGTCAGCGACGGCACCCGACTGGCTGGCACGCTCAGCCTCCCCGGTGGCGATGGTCCGTGGCCGGCCATCGTCACGTTGCACGGTTCCAGCAGCGGCAGCCGCGACCACCGGCTCTTCCTGCACCTGGAGGCGCTGCTGGTGCCCGCCGGATTCGCAGTCATGCGCTACGACCGGCGCGGCAGTGGCGCCTCCGACGGCGATTTCGAGACCGCTGACTTCGGGCAGCTGGCCGCCGATGCGCTGGCGGTAGTGGCCCAGCTCGCCGACCACGACGAGATCGACCCGCGCCAGGTCGGCTTCTACGGCTACAGCCAGGGCGGCTGGATCGGTCCGGAGGCCGCCTCGCACACGAGCGCGGTGGCCTTCATGGTCCTGGTCGGTGCCTGCGCGGTGACGCCGGCGGACCAGATGCGCTACGCCACCGCGACGTCGCTGCGCGGCGCCGGGTATGGCGATCGAGAGGTCGAGCGAGCGCTGGCGACGCGGTCAGCGGTTGACGCCGCCACACGCGGTGACATGGACCGCGGCGAGGCGGCGGCACAGGTCGAGGCCGTGGCGGGTGAGCCGTGGTTCGAGCTGGCGTTCATCCCGTCGCTACCGGACGACGGCGATGGCGCGCCCACCAAGTGGCGCCTGGAGATGGACTACGACGTCGCGCCGACGCTGGCGCGGCTGGATGTGCCGGTGTTGCTGATCCACGGCGAGCACGATCGCTGGACCCCCATCGAGGACAGCCAGGCCGTGTGGCGCAACGCCTATCGGGATCGCCCACAGCGGCTGACCGCGGTGCGCCTGCCGGGCACGGGGCACTTCCCGACCATGGCGCGCGGCGCCGAGGGAGAGGAGGCGGCGCCCATGTCGCCCGATTACGAGGCGCTGCTGCTCCGCTGGCTCCGTCAGTTGGCACCGACAGTTTGACCGACACTTGAACCGACGATAAGATCTCGGCCATGGCGATGAACGCATCTGCCGCCCTGCGGCTCCCGGCACGGGTCGTATCGGAGGCGACCGGTGCCAGCCCTCGGTCGGTCGAGCGCTGGCGCGCGGGGATGGGACCGCGCCGGACGGACTTCCGGGTGAAGCTGGACGACCTGGCCGCCGTGCTGGAGATCCTGGGCGCTCAGATGGCGCCACGCGCCCGACAGGCGTGGCTCACCGGCCGCAGCGCGCACCTTGGCTGGCGGCGTCCGGTCGAGCTATTGGCCGCCGGCGAATTCGACCGCGTGCGCGGCGCCGCGCTCGCCTACGCCGCCGGGGACCCGACCTGACCGCTCGCACCCTGGCGCCGGTCGGCCGCTTTCGCGGCCGCGCCTGGCGCCAAACCGCGATCCGCGTGCCGGGTTGCCTGCCACCCGAGCAGCCGGCGCCGCATGCCGGCCGCTATCACGCGGCCGGCGACCCCTGGCCGCTCTACGCGGCGCTGGATCGCGACACCATGTGGGCGGAGTGGGCGCATGCAAGCGATGCACCGCGCCGGCCGGATGACGATCCGCGCTGGGTCTGTGAGCTCGATGCGGACCTGACCGTGCTTGACCTGCGGGAGCCGGCCACGTGCCGGGCGCTGCGCGTCGGCCTGCCGGGCCTGACCGGTTCCTGGTCGCCTGACACCCCGAATCGCGACGCCCGGCGCGTGGCCCGGGCCGCCGCCGAGCTGGGCGTGGACGGCGCCATCGTGCCCAGCGCCGCCGCCGAGAGCGGCTGGAACCTGGTCGTCCTGCCGCGGGCCTTCGAGCGGGTACGCATGCGTCGGCGGCGGCGCGAGACGGCCCCGGCGTCAGCCGTCCGGCCATCGGACGACGAGCGCGGTTGACAGTCCGCCGATGCGTCGGGAGCATGGCCGGCATGGGGCGAGCGGCGTCATCGGTCCTGCCGGCGCTGGCACTGGCGGCCGGACTGCTGGCAATTCCTGGCACGGCCGTGGCGGAGCATCGTGGCGGCCGGTCCATCGGTTCATTCCGCCCATGCGACCGACCCGTTAACCCGCCGCGCTGCACCAGCGTCGGCAACGACATGTGGCACTTCGTCTACATCGACGAGTCGGTCCCGCCCGCTTTGGCCGCGGCGCTGCGCAGGACGGCCCGGCAGGACTACGACCCCACCTATCTGCGCGTACACGTCCAGCGCCGGATCACTACCGCCACGGACGTGATCGCCTACGCGGCCGACCATGGCGAGAATGGAGCCGCCGGCTGGGTCTACTGCCCGCCGGATGCGCCGCAGGGACGGACGACCCGGGGCGATCGCTGGTGCCAGCGGCAGGAGATCCACTTCAATCTCAATGCGCGCTACGCGGCCTTCTTCGCCGATCGCGCCAGCCGCGACTCGATCACCTGCCACGAGCTCGGCCACACGATCGGGCTGCTGCACTGGGGCAACCCGCCGAGCAGCGAGGGACCGGCCGTGCCGACCTGCATGACGCCGGACAACCCCGATGGGCCGACCGAACTGCACGCCATCGACCGAGAGCACATCAGCCTGTACTACGCCGCCCCGCACAGTGAGCGACGGATCGTGCGGCCGTTCGAGGGTGGCCAGGACGGCGGGACGGGCGAGTTCACCGTGGTTGTGCGCAGCGGCCCGCTGAGCCACTGGTGACCGCGCGTCGTCAGATCCGGCTCACCACTCGCGGCCGGCAGTCGGGCCAGCCGCGGTCGGTAACGCTCTTCGCCTGGCCGGACGGGGAGACGCTGGTCGTGGTCGGCTCAGCCGGCGGCAGCGCGAGGCACCCGGCCTGGGCGTTGAACCTGCGCGCCAACCCGGCGGCCGAGGTCCAGGAAGGGAAGCTGCAGCGAGCCGTCCGGACCCGCGAGCCGGAAGGCACGGAGCGCGAGCGGCTGTGGCTGCTGGTGACCGAGGCCTTCCCGCTGTACGCGACCTACCAGCGTCGAACGAGCCGCACGCTCCCGCTCTTCGTCCTGGAGGACGCGCCGCCGCAGTAGGCCTGCGGAACTAGCCCGCCGGAGCGACGTTCTGGTTCAGCCGGAACAGGTTGTCGGGGTCGTACTGCGCCTTGATGCGTGCCAGCCGCTCCCAGGTGCCGGCCGGGTAGGCGTCGTGGACGCGCGCCTCGCCCTCGTCTCCCAGGAAGTTCACGTAGGCGGCGTGGTCGTCGCCGCGCAACGCATCGCGCAAGCCCTCGACCCAGGCCTGGCGCTTCGGCTTGTCGTCCGGCCCCTCGTAGAAGGCGGCCACATTGACCAGGATCCGCTGGGACCGATGCGCGAAAGCCGTGGCGTCGGCCGGCACGCGGGCCATCGCCCCACCCAGCACGCGGAGCTGGGCGGCCCGCATCGGCGCATCCGAGTCGTTCAGCCATTCCATGATCGTCTGCGCCACGCTCAGGTCCACGCGGTCGACGAAGAGGGTGTGCGCCACTGCCAGCGGGTGGTACGAGTCGTCCTCGGGCGGGTACATCTCCGCGTAGGACATCGGCCGCACCATGTCGGCGATCGGCTCGGCCAGCGCGCGGAAGGGGGCGATTGCCCGTTGCCCGGCCTCGGCATCGCCAGCGTAGCCGAGCAGGCCCATGATCGCCAGCTTGCCGTGCCACTCCTCCGGCACGAAGGGCATGGGTGGGGTGGGCATCACGTTGGCGATGGTCGACAGCTCGTCCGGCGCTGCCTCGGCGGCCCCGATGAAGCCGGCGACCGTCTCGGCCGTGGCCGGCAGCAGGAGCATGCCGCCCACGAAGCTGGGCAGCGGATGAAGGCGGTACTTGAAGCGCGTGACCACGCCGAAGTTGCCGCCGCCGCCACGGACCGCCCAGAACAGGTCGGGATGCGCCTCTGAGTCGACGTGCAGCACCTGCCCGTTGGCGGTGACCACCTCGGCAGCGAGCACCGAATCGATGGTCATCCCGAACTTGCGTGTCAGGTAGCCGATCCCGCCCCCGGTGGTGATGCCGCCGATGCCCACCGAGCCGGTGTCGCCGAACCCAACGGCCACGCCCTTCTCGTCGGCCAGGGTGGTCAGCTCACCCGCGGTCAGGCCCGTCTGCGCCCAGACCGTGCCGGCATCCAGGTCGAAGTCGGCGTCCTTCATGTCGCGCAGGTCGAGCACGATGCCGCCCTCGGTCACGCTGTGGCCGGCGCCGGAGTGGCCGCCGCTCCGGACTGCCAGCTCCAGCCCGGTCTCCCTGGCCGTGGCGATGACCTGGGCCGCGTCGTCGGCACTGGCGACGCGCACGATCGCCGCCGGATGGCGATCGATGCCGCCCAGCGAGACGATGCGCGCCTGGTCGTAGTCGGAGTCCTCTGGACCGATCACGCGACCGCGGACGCGGTCTCGCAGCTCGGTCACGATGGTTGTCGTGGACGGGGTCAGCGACACGATGGTGTTCTCCGTTGAGAAGGTTTCAGCCTATGGGACCGCGCCGGGTCCGGCATCTCATCGGTGTTCTGGCCGATGAATTTGACGGCGCAGCAAGGTCTGGGCCATGACATGGAGCGCATCTCGCATGGCCGGGAGGGGATCGACTGCGACCTGGCCGCGCTCGACCGAGCCGACTTCGGCGTGGTCGACCTGATCGCGCGGCTGCTGCTGGCCGCGTGTCGCGAGGACTGCCAGCTGCGGGTCGTCAACGCGCCAGACGGCCTGGACGAGCTGCTAGCCCTGTCAGGCCTGGATCGGCTGCGCCGCCTGCGATTCGAGGTGGTCCGGCAGCCCGAACAGCGGGAAGAGCCGCGCGGTGTCAAGGAAGAAGGTGATCCCGCTGATCCGATCTCCTGAGACCTCGACCACCTGCACCGACCAGGGGGCCAGGCCGCCTGCCGGATCGGGCTTGTACTGCCCGTAGGCGCGGGTGCCATTGGCCGTGATCGGGATCAGGCGCGACCCCTCGCAGCCGATCCCCGGCCCCAGGCACCAGTCGACGATGTCCTGGTGGGTCTGCAGCCACATGGCGTACGGCGGCATGTTCCAGGCGGCATCCTCCCGAAGGAGCGAGGTGAGGGCATCCATGTCGTACCGCTCGAAGGCGTCCACGTAGCGCGCCAGCAGGGCGGCGTGCTTGGCATCCATCGGGTCGTGCTCGTCCACGCTCCGGAGCTTGTCGGACGCCAGCGTGGCCCGTGCGCGCTGGAGCGCGCTGTTGACCGATGCGACCGTGGTGTCGAGCAGCTCCGCCACCTCGTCGGCGTGCCAGCGCAGCACCTCGCGCAGGATGAGCACCGCTCTCTGTCGCGGCGGCAGGTGCTGCAGGGCCGCCACGAAGGCCAGCTTCACCGACTCGCGGGCCACAGCGATCTCGGCCGGATCGCCCGCGGTCGGGAGGACGCGTGCATCGGGCACCGGCTCGACCCAGGCGCTCTCGACCAGCGGCGGTGGCAGTGGCTGGTCGGCTGACGACGGCGCCTGCAGGTCCATGGGCCTGGCGCGCCGCTGGCTGGCGCCCAGCATCGAGAGGCAGACGTTGGTGGCGATGCGGTACAGCCAGGAACGGAGGGAGGAGCGGCCTTCGAATCGATCCAGGCTGCGCCACGCCCGAACGAAGGTCTCCTGCACGGCGTCCTCCGCCTCGAAGGCGGAGCCGAGCATCCGGTAGCAGTACCCGGTCAGCTCGACGCGGTAAGGCTCCAGGTCCTGCTCGGTTGCGCGGGCGGGGGCAGCGATCGCTTCTGTCACCAGCGCGATGCTACCGAGTGCGAGCCGATTGGTCATCTCGCGCCGACGGCGGCATGCCGACCGGCGGCACCTGTGTGGCGCGACGCCATTGCTGCGAGGGCTCGCGTCCGCTATCAGATTCCGATACTGCCGGATGTTTCTGCGATAGCAGCAATGCGGCTTGGCCCCCGGATCATCGCCAGTGAAGCCTTGGCGAGACCCTCCCTCTGCATGTTGGGGCAATGAAGAGACCGGCGCGCGGCTGCCGGGGGGAGAAGCAGCCGAGCGTCGGTTCCTCTTGAATGTAGGTGGTGCGTCAAGCGATTGCCTATAACTAATCGCTATCGCTTTCCGCTAGACCTGCTCCATGTGGACGATCGGTCCTTCCAGTTTTACGACGGTGAGCGGGCAGCCCGACGGTGTGTGTTCTGCGTGTGTGCACGCGCTTGACCTAGTGCTAGCGTTCCTTCATGTCCGTGGAGCCGACGCTGGTCGTGGTTGACGTTGCAGCGCGCATTCGAGGGCCAGCACATGGATGAAGCCCGTTCGGAGTCGAACTGGCGAGCGGTCTCCCGGCTGTTCGTGCTCGGCGCCGTGCTGCTGGTGGCGGGGTGCCAGGCGGTTCTGCCTTCGCCATCTGGACCGCGGACCCCACGTCCGACTCCCGAGCCTGTCTCGAAAGAGTTACCGCGCGAGTTCAAAGGATTCGGCCGCCTATCGACTGAGGCTTTCGCACTGGGCGGCGGCAGATACGCCATCGACTGGTCGCTTACGCCCGTGCCCGGCTACCCCTGTCGCCACTGGGTGCAGCTGGAAAACGACCGCGGCCAGTCGGATCTCGTGTTGGACCTGTTCATCGGGGCCGACGAGAGAATCTATGACACGACCTATGCATGGGACCTCGCTCCGGGGAGATACCACTTCCATGTGATCTCGACTTGCGACTGGACCCTCTTGATCGATGAGGACGACGAACCATCGTGATAAGCGGCCACCAAGCCGCAAGCGCCGACAAATCAGACGGGGGCGGCGCTCCGTGGCAGCGTGACCATCCGCCCGGATGATGAGCGACTGGCGCCGCTGATGATCCCGCGACCGGCGCAGGCCGTAACGTTCGAAGCCGAGCGGCTGGTCGGCTAGCCCTGCTTCACAGGTTGGTCACCTCAGGGCGGCGTGCTTGCATCGCCGGCACTGCTCGCAAAGGGGGTAGCGCCCCTGGGGGAGGCCCAGAGCGCTACCCCGTTGGAGCCCTCTCAGAGCGGAGAGCCTTACTCGCCTTCCTGGCCAGTATCGCCCTGCGTTCCGTGCTCGTCGGAATCCTCGGCCGCGCCGTCGTCCTTGTGTTCGGCTTCGCCGTCGTCCTTGTCGTCAACAGCGCCATCGTCAGCGTTGTCCGTCGCGCCGTTCTCCACGTCGCCGTCGTCGTTGTTCCC
>DATBRW010000045.1:0-6839 GCA_036560125.1 Candidatus Limnocylindria bacterium | reverse complement strand
CTCGCGCGCCCGGTCGGAGCGCATCAACCGCTGGCTGACGATCGGCTCCGGCATCCTGTCGCTGGCCTTCGGGCTCTATCTCGCCTATCAGATCGGCATCGTCGACGGCCTGTTCACCGGCGACTTCCACTGGGAGCCCGCCTAGGGACCGATGGCCTGGCAGGCCACCTTGCCCCGCTGCGTACACTGCGGAAAAGCCCGCTGTCCGGTCCTCATCGACCCGCGATCTCGCAGCGCAGACGGAGGCTGACCCGATGCAGATCTGGCGCTACCTGTTCGCCGCCTCGGCCGTCC
This sequence comes from Candidatus Limnocylindria bacterium, assembly GCA_036560125.1. GTDB lineage: Bacteria > Chloroflexota > Limnocylindria > QHBO01 > QHBO01 > DASSCW01. The sequence continues at coordinate 6,545 of DATBRW010000045.1, read as the reverse complement.
TGTTCGTGGTCGGCATCATCGTCCAGATCTTCCTCGCCGGCCTTGGTCTGCCCGGACTCGGGGGCGGCGGGATGCAGACCCACATCGACTTCGGTTACACGCTGTCGTTGGCGCCGATCGTTCCGCTGATCCTGTCGTGGCCGGCCCGCGCCGGACGCCAGACGATCGTGATGTGCGCCGTGCTGCTCGTCATCACCTTTGTGCAGACGCTGCTGCCATCCGCCGCGGCCGGCCGTGGCGACATCCCATGGATCGCCGCGCTGCATCCGGTCAATGCGTTCATCGTGCTGGGCCTGGGGATCGCGGTCACGCGCCGCGCGATCATGCTGGCCCGCGTCGAAGAGGCCCCACCCACGCCGGCCGACGAGCCGGTACCGGCCGCGCCACAGCCCTGAAAGGAGGCCCGCATGGACTGGTATCCGTGGATCGTCCTGCTGCACGTGCTGGGTGCCTTCGGCTTCGTCCTGGCTCATGGAGCGTCGGCCTTCGCCGCCATCCGGATCCGCAGCGAGCGTGACCCCGCGCGCGTGGCCGCGCTGCTCGACATGTCGGCCACCAGCCTTGGCCTGATGTACGTGTCCCTCCTGATCCTGTTGATTGGCGGCATCGCGGCCGGGTTCATCGGCGGCTGGTGGGGATTCCTGTGGATCTGGCTCGCGATCGGCGTGCTGGTGCTGGTGATCGGCGCCATGTACCCCCTGGGCTCGATGCATTACGCCAACGTCAGGCGCGCGGTGGGCCTCAAGGCCTACAGCGATCCGAAGGACGCGCCACCGCCCGAGCCGCTGCCGCCCGCCGAGCTGGAGAACCTGCTCACTTCCAATCGCCCGTTCGAACTGGCGGCCATCGGCGGCATCGGGCTCGTCGTCATCATCTGGCTGATGGTGGTGAAGCCCTTCTAGGTTCATCCGGATAGCCCGATGCGCCGGGGCGGCACGGCCACCGGCGCATCGCATCGGTCCGGGAGGGATCGGTCAGGCAGGCGCCTCGGCCGTCTCCGGCGTCTCGATCCGGAGCTTCTCGCCGGTCTCGACCAAGGTCTTGAGGCCGGACAGGATGATCGGCCAGCCGTCCTTGACCGAGTTGTAGGACGCGTTCTCGCTCGGGAAGCCGCCGTGGGTCACCGACAACAGGCAGGTCTCGCTGCCCATCGGGGTGATCTCCCAGGTGACGGTGCTCGGCGGATCCTCGTTCGCCTCCCAGCGGCTGGAGAACGAGTGGACGAGCTTGCGTGGCGGGTCCGCCTCCAGGACCTTGCCGTCGATGTCCAGGCTCCCGTCCGGCTGCTTGTAGGTGATCGGCGAGCCGACCGCGAAGTCCGAATCGACGAGCGAGTTGAAGTAGTAGATCCGCGTCATGGCCGGGTCCGTGATCGCCTGCCACAGGCGCTCCGGAGTGGCCCGAATGTAGACCTGGAATACGTGCTGCGGTGCACCCATGTGCGTCAAGACCTCCTTGCCGGTCAGGCGTTGCGGCCGGCCGTCTCTTCGGCCGGCTCCTGGATGTGGAGGGCCTCCCCCGTCTCGAGCAGCGACTTGATGCCTGACAGGATCAGGCTCCAGCCATTGCCAACCGAGCGGTAGGTGCTGGACTCTCCGTCGAAGTCGTCGTGCGTCAGGCGCAGGAGGCAGGCCTCGCCCATGGGCACGATCTCCCAGGTGCAGCGGGACGGCCGCTCGGCCGCCTGCTCCGGGTCCTGGGTGAAGTGGAAGGTGTGGACCAGGCGTCGTGGCGCGTCCGCCTCGACGATCTCACCCTCGATGATCACCGTGCCATCGGTCCACGTGTAGGTGATCGGATCCCCGGTCTGCCAGCCGGAGTTAACTCGCGTGGCGTGGTAGTAGCGCTGCGTAAGCTCCGGATCGGTGAGTGCCTGCCAGAGCCGCTCAGGCGAGGTCCGGATGTAGGTCTCGAATACGTGCCGGGGTGCAGCCATGTTCGGTGCCTCCAAGGCGCTCTTCAGGTCGGCTATCGCCGCGGTCCACGGCTGGGCATAGCGGCTGATCCAGCGGTCCGCGATGAGCTGGATGGGAACGGGGTTGAGGAAGTGCAGCTTGCGACGCCCGTCGCGGCGGGTCGTCACCAGGCTGGCTCCCTCCAGGATGCGGAGATGCTTCATGACGCCGAAGCGGGTCATTCCCGGCAGCCGCTCCTCGAGCTCGCCCAGCGCCTGGCCATCGCGCTCGCGCAACGCATCGAGGAGGGTTCGACGGTTCGGGTCCGCCAGCGCCCTGAAGACGTCCTCCAGCTCCATGCCGGCGATATTAGGTGACCGTATGGTCACATGTCAAGACTCGTGTTTCGGGCGTGACAACGAACGGACAAGAACAGCTCCGAACCCGCTCAATCACGCCGGTTTCGGGCGCGTGATTGGCCCGAAGTCGCTCGCTGGGACGATTTCTGAGCATCGTCCGAGACGTGGGTATCCGTTAGTTGCTGCCACAGAAACCGCCGCTGCTGGTCAGCTGGCTCCCGTCAATTGCGACGGGTCGAGCAGGTAGGTCGTCATCGAGCCCTTGCCCTTGACCTCGAGACCCTCGCGGACCTGCCACGGGTATCGGTCCTTGACCCGGCGCCATGTTTCCCCTGTCACCTGGATGCAGCCGGGCATGCCGCTCGACTCCATGCGCGAGGCGGTGTTCACGGTGTCGCCCCACAGGTCGTAGCTGAACTTGCGGCGGCCGATCACCCCGGCGACCACCGGTCCGGAGGCGATGCCGGTCCGCAGTCGGAGCCGATGACCGTCCAGCGGCGGCTGCGTGTCCGCGGCGCGGTGCATGGCCAGTGCCATCTCCAGCATCACCTCGGCGTGGTCGGTGCGCGCCTCGGGCACGCCGGCAACCACCATGTAGGCGTCGCCGATGGTCTTGATCTTCTCCAGCTCATAGCGCTCGGCCAGTGCGTCGAAGGCCGAGAACAGATTGTCCAGCACCTCGACGACCTGCTCCGGCTCCACCCGCTCGGAGAAGGGCGTGAAGTCGACCACGTCGCTGAACAGGACGGTCACATCCGGGCAGTGGTCGGCGATGACCTGCTCACCGCCCTGCAGGCGTTCGACGATCACCTCCGGCAGGACGTTGAGCAGCAGCGCCTCCGAACGCGCCTTGGCCTTGACCCGCTCACCGTCGATGAGCATCACCAGGCCGAGCGCGATCCCGCCTGCGATCAGCAGGTTCAGTGCGTACAGCGCGACGCCCAGCACCGGTGAGATCGGCAACAGCGCGGGGGTCGAAGAGTTGGTTATGGCGGCCCACAGCACGAGCACCGCCAGGCCAGCGAATGACAGGACGGCCGCACGCCGGCCGAGGAGGAGGCCGGCGCCCATCGGCACCAGCACTGCCAGCACGAGGTTGCCGTTCGACTGTTGCATGCCGCCGAAGGCCACCACTCCGGAGGCGATCACCAGCAGCCCGGCCACCAGGACGATGACCGCGACCAGCGGGAGCCGGCCGGTCCGCGCGAAGTACACGAGCAGGCCGCACTGCAGGACCAGCTGCGCTACCGCGAAGACGGTGATGCCGGGGCGGTCGGCACTGATGCCGATGGCGAGGTAGGCTGCGGCCGCCCCGATGGTGGCCAGGATCGTCCCGACAGTTGCGCGCTTGCGGGCGCGGAGGTCCGCGTCGTCTCCCGGCCGCAAGCCGATGTCGAGGATGCCCCACAGCGTGGCCCACCCCGCCGATCGCGGCGCTCGGGTGGCCACGTCGCTCATGCGCCGGACAGGGTAGTGGCCGCGGCCTCCTCCGGTGTCGGTCGTGAGCGGAACAGGACGTAGAGCGACACGTCGTAGGTCATCTTCAGCAGGCCGCCGGCGATCAACGGCGCACCGATGCCGATCGGAATGAGGAACGCCGCCGCCACCGCCGGACCCAGCATCTGGCCGGTGCTGCGCGCCAGCGAGGTCACGCCGGCGGTGGCGGTCCGTTCCGCCGGATCCACGACGGCCATGGTGTAGGACTGGCGCGCGGGCACGTCCATGGAGGAGAGGGCGGCCCGCGCCAGGATGAAGACCACTGCCACCGGGAGCGTTGGCGCCACGGCAGCGCCGATCAGGAACAGGTTGGCCGGGATGTGGGTGAAGACCATGGTCCGGATCAGGCCGATCCGTCGCGCCAACCAGGCCGCCACCGGGAAGGAGATCGCGGCCAGAACGTTGCAGATCGCGAACAGCAGGCCGATCGCCGCCGGATCGGCGCCGAATCGCTCGGCGAACCAGAAGGCCAGGTAGCTCTGCACCACGAACCCCCCGGCCAGGGCGTCCAGGCTGAACAGCGCGGACAGCATGGCCACCGTGCGACGTGAGCGCCGGATCGCGAAGCCGGGAGTGAGCGGCTCGCCGGACTCGACCCGCGCGTCCAGGCCCAGGGTCAGGACTGTGCTGGCCAATCCGGCCAGCGCATAGGCCACGAAGGCGGGGGCGTAGGCGGATGCGCCCTCGAGGCCCAGGGCGTGGCCGAGCGCGATCATCGGTCCAACGCTGATGGCGCCCACCGCCGAGGCGGCCGCGGCCACCAGGTTGTAGAAGGCGAAGGCGGACGTGCGCTGCGCGGCGCTGACCGTCTGCGGCAGAGCGGCCTGGTCGACGCTCTGCAGCCCGGTCGACTCACTGCTGGTGACGGCCACCATGCCCGACAGGCCGATGAGCGCGAGCAGCACCGGGTTGGCGCCGACCCACGGGATCAGGGCCGACAGCAGCATCAGCGCGGAGCCGATCACCAGCAGCCGTCGCCGGCCGATCCGGTCGCCCCAAATGCCGATGATCGCCGTCAGCGCCAGCGTGCCCGCCAGCGCGGCGGCCAGGATGAACCCGATGGTTTCCGCCGGCAGCTGCAGCGCAGCCAGGTACAGGCCCAGAGCCACGGCGTTGAGCCCGAAGGCGTAGCCGCGGAACGCCTTGGCGGCCATCAGCCGCCACCCGTTGCGATCGAGCGTGGGGAAGTAGCGCTTCACTGCGCGCACGCTACTCCCATGGTGAGTCCATCAGCTCGTGACGAGACGTCCGACGCTAGCTGGGGCCTTCAGACGTAGCGGACCTCGTCAGTCTCGGTGCTCTCTACCGGTCGGGCGCAGGTCGGGCAGTACCAGCGCGCCTCCATGGGCGTGCCGCAAGCGGCGTGGCGCAACGGCTCGGCATCGTGGGCCACGCGCGAGCCCCAGTCGGCCAGCAGGCGCAGCGCGCCGGCCAGCTCGGAACCCTCCGGCGTCAGCTCGTAGACGTAGCGCGGCGGGCGCTCGGAGTAGGGCGTGGAGCGGATGACGCGCTCGGACTCGAGGCGGCGCAAACGGTCGGCAAGGGTGTTCGGCGCGATTCCGGGCACGGCCTCCTGCAGCTCACCGAAGCGGCGCGGCGAGGCGAGCAGGGCCTCGACCAGCAGCAGGCTCCATCGGTCCCCCACTCGCTCGAGCGCGGCGGCCAGGGGCGAGGAGGGGGCGGCCATGCGCGGATCGTACGGCATCGGCCTTGACATCCGGCTCACGAGTAGTAACTTGCGCATTGCAAGTCACACACTACCATGCGTGCTCAAGGCGAATGAATTGGAGGAATCGATGGGTCCGATCGAGGATCTGGGCAAGGCAATCAACGGGATCGCGGAGGGTGCTGGCCGTTCGACGGTGGGGATCGGCAACCGCTGGCGCGGCGGGTCCGGCGTCGTGGTGGAGGCCGGCAAAGTGCTGACCAACGCCCACAACCTGCACGGCGACGAGATCCGCGTCTTCTTCGCCGATGGCCGCGAGGCCGATGGCAAGGTCCTGGGCGCCGATGGCGACGGCGACCTGGCCGTGATTGGCGTGGACACGGGCGAGGCACCGGCCATCGACTGGGGCGACGGGACGACGCTGGCCATTGGGGCGCCGGTCGTCGCGATCGGCAACCCGGCGGGCCAGGGCGTGCGCGTGACGCTCGGCTTTGTCTCCGGGCTGGGCCGCGTCTTCCGCGGACCGCGCGGGCGTCGCGTGGTGGGGGCCGTGGAGCACACCGCCCCCCTGCTGCCCGGCTCGTCCGGCGGCCCGATCGTGGACGGCGACGGCAAGCTGCTCGGCATCAACACCAACCGGCTGGGCAGTGGCTTCTACCAGGCCATCGCCGCCGAACCGGCGCTGAAGGACCGCGTGGCGGCCCTGGGCCGCGGCGAGGCACCGACCCGCCGCCGGCTGGGCGTCGGGCTGGCACCCGCCCACGTGGCGCGACAGCTGCGGCGAGCCGTGGGATTGGACGAGCGTGACGGGCTGCTGGTCCGCGAAGTCGAGGACGACTCACCGGCCTCCAAGGCAGGCGTGGCCGAGGGCGACCTGATCATCTCCGCGGCCGGTAAGCCGGTGACCAGCGCCGACGACCTGTTTGACGCGATCGGTTCCGTGAGCGGCAAGGACGCGCTCGAGCTGACCCTGCTGCGCGGGACAGAGGAGCGGACCGTTACCATTCCCGGGTGAGCGTCTGGGACGACCCCGTCTGCACCCACCAGGACTCCCTGCCTGCTGAGGTCACGCCGAGCGGCGAAGGCTGCAAGGAGTGCCTCGAGCAGGGCATGGAGTGGCTGCACCTG
>DATBRW010000044.1:0-2996 GCA_036560125.1 Candidatus Limnocylindria bacterium | reverse complement strand
CGGCGCCGCCATGACGCCCTCGGAGCCGCGGCGAACCGATGAGGCGTCCGTCCGCGACCACCTCGCCAACGAGCGCACCTTCCTGGCATGGGTCCGCACCGCGGTGACCTTCATCGGGCTGGGCTTCGCCGTCAGCCAGCTGCTGACACCCGAGGCGGGAGGGGAGCTACTGGGATTGGGCCTGATCCTGGTTGGTGGCGCGTTGATGATCCCGGCGATGATCGGGTTTCGGCGCACGGCAGGAGCCATCGAGCGCGGCGGCTACGCGCCCCCGGTCATCACGAACACGTTGCTCGCGATGGTGGTGATCCTGGGTGCGGCCGGACTCGCCGCTTACGCGTTGCTGGCGGGCTCGTGAGCCGGATCGCGGTTCTGCCCCAGCTGATCGAATCACTGCGAAGCCCCGAACGAAGACTCGCGGCGGCGCTCTTGGATGTCGCGTGCGTGGAGGGGACCGTGGACGTGCCACCCGAGCTGCGCGGCTGGGCGGTCGAGCACTTCGGCTCGGTCGAGGCCGTGGAGCACCAGCGCATCGTGCGCGTCACGGATCGGTGGAGCCTGCACGGCGCGCTGTTCTCAGCGCTGCGCGGCAGCCGCCCGCAGGCGGCGGCCGGCGGCGGCGCCTTCAGAAAGCGGGTGGCGGAGACAACCGGTGATGAGTTCTGCCACCCGGAGACCGGCACGCCGGCCGACACGTGGGGTCGGGTGCGGGGCCGTCGGACCATCACCGCCGCCAATGCCGCGAAGTACGAGGGCCGGCACGGCGTGGTCATCTTCGACCAGCACGATCCCCTGGCCTTCGACGAGGAGCTGGTCACTGACCTGCTCGACACCGGCCGGGAGTGGGCGGAGCGCGGGCGCGCCGAGGAGCCAGAGGCGTGGGCCTACCTGCTGATCTGGAACGGCGGACCGAGGGCCGGGGGCTCGATCGTGCACGGGCACGCGCAGGTGACGCTGGCGCGTTCCCACTACCCGCTCGTCGAGCGCGTCCGGCGTGCGGCCGCTGCCTACGCGGACCAGACGAGCGGCACGTACTTCACCGACCTGGTGGCGGTGCACCGCGCCCTTGGGCTGGTGGTCGCCGAGTCGAAGGGCATTGCCACCGTGTCGACGCTGACGCCCGTCAAGGAGCGGGAGCTGCTGATCATCGGCCAACCCGGCATGGACGAGCGCGACCCCGCCTTCGCCGGCACGGTAGCCCGGACCGTGGTCGCCTACCGCGATGTGCTGGGGGTGCGCGCATTCAACCTGGCGCTGCATCGGCCTCCAATCGATCCCGGCGCGGCCAAGGCCGATGGTTGGGACAGCATGCCGCCGGTCGTGCACCTCGTGGATCGCGGCGATCCGGACAGCCACAGCTCGGACATCGGCGCGATGGAGCTGTACGCCGCCGCGGTGGTGGGGGCCGATCCCTTCGCCGTGGCGGATGCCCTGCGGGAGCGACTCCCGGCCTGAGGCCATCGGCTACGATCGGCCGGTGTTCGAGCTGCGCCGCGATCCCATCACCGGCTGGTGGTCGGCCATCGTCACGGACCGCACTTTCGAGCACGCCTCGTTCGCGGTCGAGGCGGCGCCGGTCGAGGGCACGCACTGCCGGCATTGCGACGAGGCTCCCGCCGACGCCGATGAGGCGAGCGTGCGTCGCGTGGTGCTGCGGCCGGATGCCTTTCACCGGATCGACTCGACCAAGGAGACCGCCGCGCAGCTGTCGATGTCGGAGGTGGAATCCTCCGGTGGGTCATGGGAGATCCTGCTCGGGCCGCGCGACCATCACGAACGACTGGCCGATGCATCGCCACGGCTCGCCCTGAACCTGCTGCGTGCCCTGCGTGACACGATGCGTGAGCTCGGCAAAGCGGCGGCGCCGCCGGATGAGCCGATCTCGGTGCAGGCGGTCCAGAGCTACGGCCGGCAAGCCGGATCGCGCAGCCAGCACCTGAACATCGAGCTGTACGCCATACCGCTTGTGCCGCACCGCCTGGCGGAGGAGATCGGCGGGGGCGCTCGTCACCAGATCAAGAACCGCACCTGTGTGTGGTGTGGCCTGGCGCGCACCGAGGAGGAGTCGGGCGAGCGACTGGTGCTCGCCGAGGAGCGGTTCGTGGTGTTCGCGCCGGCGGCCAGCCGGAGCGCGTTCGAGCTCATGATCGTGCCGCGCACGCACGCCGCCGACTTCACCGCTCTGGACGACGACGACCTGGCCGCCACCGCCGCCACGCTGCAGCGCACGCTCTCGACCCTCGATGCGCTGGGCGATCCGCCGTACAACCTGTTCCTGCACACCGCCCCGGCCGGCGAGCGCCTGGACCAGACATTCCATTGGCACTGGGAGCTCCATCCACGGTTGCGGGTGATTGCCGGGTTGGAGGGCGCCACCGCGCTGGCCGTCAATCCGGCCGCTCCGGAGTTCGCGGCGGACGTGCTGCGCGCCCACCTCCTGGCCGGCGCCACGTAACAGGATCGCCACCGCGTGCGTCAGGGAGCGACAACTGGGGGCAAGCCGCATCGGAGGGCTGTGTGCTGGCAATTGGGGTGCGTCGTCGAAGTCGCGTCATGGGGCCGACGGTGACCACGCCCGATCGCACTGCCTTTGACCGCCTCTTCGAGGAGTACTCGGCCCCCATCTACAACTACGTGCTGCGCATGGTGGGCGACCCCGATCGAGCCGCCGACGTGACGCAGGACACCTTCATCAAGGCCTACCGCAAGCTGGATTCCCTGACCGATGAGCACTCCACCAAGTCGTGGCTCTACCGCATCGCGACGAACACCGCCATCGACGAGATACGCCGGCGCCGATGGGTCAGCCCGATCGGCATCGACGACCCGGATCAGCCCGAACGCCCGGACACGCGCCCGGGGCCAGAAGCGCAGGTGATGGCGGGCGTGCTCGACGACCGGATCCAGCGGGCGATGATGCAGCTGCGCCCGAATCACCGGCAGTGCCTGATCCTGTCCGACCTCGAGGACATGAGCGCCCAGCAGATCGGCGAGGT
>DATBRW010000043.1:0-16062 GCA_036560125.1 Candidatus Limnocylindria bacterium | reverse complement strand
CGTCCGGGAGCTGTCGCAGGCCGGTGAGCTGGTGACCAGCGAGGGAACCATCTATCCCCTGCTCTCCCGGCTCCGACGCGATCGCCTGGTGACCACCACCTGGCGCGAGTCCGATGCCGGGCCGCCGCGCCGCTACTACCGCATCACCGACGACGGTCGCCGGGCTCTGGACGGCTTCACGCTCGAGTGGGCCCGGTTTCGCACAGCCGTCGACGCCATCCTCGCCGTGGCGAGCTAAGGAGGCACCCATGGAAGCCGATGCTCTCGTCAGCGAGTACATGGGCCGGCTCGAGGCGGCGGCGCAGCCGCTACCGGCGGATCGCCGGGAGGAGCTGATCGCCGAGGTCAACGATCACATCGAAGCGGCGCTGGCCGAGGCCGGCAGCCGCGACGAGGTTACGGCGCGGAACGTCCTCGAACGGCTGGGCGTGCCAGAGGAGATCGTGGCGGCCGAGACAGGTGGCGGCGGAGATCCGGCTTCGCCACCACCAGCCACAGAGCGGCGCCCGCGCTGGGGCCCTGCCGAGGTCGCGGCCATCCTGCTCCTGACCGTCGGCGCGATCTTCCTGCCCGTGGTCGGACCCCTCATTGGCCTGGTCCTCGTCTGGATGTCGGGCGAATGGACCACCCGCCAGAAGTGGGTCGCCACCTCGATCGTGGTCGTGCTATTAGTGATGCCGGTGCTGCTCTTCCTCGGCGTGACTGGCGTATCCGGCAGCAGCGGAATCGGAGCGTGAGGCAAGACTGTGGACGTTGACTTCCTGAGGATCCTCGCCCTGCTACTCGTCCCGCTCGCCGGGGTGGCAGCTGCCATCTACCTATTGGTCGCCCGCTCCCGTCGTGGCTGACATTCAACGGCTCATGCCTGGCGAAGCCGAGGCACCCGGCCACGACGACGTGCGACTGCACTACCGCGTCAGCGGCCAAGGTCCGGCGCTGATCGCCCACCCCGGCGGCCCCGGCACCAGCGCCGCATTCCTCGGTGACCTGGCCGGACTGGACGAGGTTGCCACCATCGTCTGGCTCGACCCGCGCGGGACCGGCGGCTCCACCGCGCCGGCGGATGCCGCCGCGTACACGCTGGCCGACTACGCAGCCGACGTCGACGCGGTGCGGCTTCACCTGGGCCTGGATCGGGTCGGCCTGCTGGGCTTCTCCCACGGCGGCATGGTAGCCATGCGGTATGCGATCGACCATTCCGACCATCTGAGCCAGCTGATCCTCCTCGACACCGCCCCGGCCCTGGACGCGGTCGCCATGGAGCGCGTCGGCACCGCCATGGATCGGCGGCAGGGCGAGCCGTGGTACGGCGAGGTGCGACCGCTGCTGGACGCCGATGAGGCCGAGGCGACCGATGAGGAGGCGATGGCCACCATGCTCGCCATCCTGCCGATGTACTTCCACCGGTGGGACGAGACCGCCAAGCGCTTCGTGGCCACGCTCACCGGCGCCGGCTTCCATTCACGCGTCGGGCCGGCCTGGGCGCAGGAAGAGGCCACGATGGACCTGCGCCCGGACCTGGGCAGCATCGCGGCACCGACCCTGGTGGTCGTGGGCGAGGACGACTTCATCTGCGACGTGGTATCGGCCCGCGAGATGGCGGAGGCCATCCCCGGCGCACGACTGACAACCATCGCCGAGGCCGGCCACTTTCCGTGGGTCGAGCAGCCCACCGCGTTTCGCGCCGCGCTGGATCGGTTCCTGACAGAGGGCTGACGCGATCGGCGTCTACCATGGCCGCATGGGACAGACGACTCGGATCACGACTCCTGACGGCGACGCCGATGCGTATCTGGCCACGCCCGCCAACCCGCCCGGACCACCGGTCCTGGCGCTCCACGCCTGGTGGGGCCTGAACGGCATGTTCCGCGACCTGGTCGATCGGCTGGCTGGCGACGGGTTCACGGTCCTGGCGCCGGACCTGTTCGATGGTCGCGTGCTGGGCACCATCGAGGAGGCCGAGTCATTCCAGCAGAACGAGCTGGACGAGGAGGCCAACGCCGAGCGGCTGGTCGCCCGCTCCGCGGCCGCACTGGACCACCTGCTGGCGCTGCCGGAAGCTCGGGGCGATCGCGCGGCCGTGCTCGGAATCAGCTTTGGCGGGGTCTATGCGCGCTGGCTGGCCAAGACGCGGCCCGAGATCGCAGGTCTGGTCACCTACTACGGAGGCGGCTGGGATCCGCCGGTCGACCATCCGCGCGACTCGCCCGCTGCCTGGCTCAGCCATTGGGCGGCAAACGACGAGTTCGAGGAGGCGCCAGCCGAGCCCGCAGAGGCCGCGAACCCGCAGTCCGCCTCGCACAGCTACCCCGAAACCAAGCATTGGTTCGCCGAGCCGGATCGACCGGAATTCGTGGAGACGGCCAGCGAGCTCGCCTATGCGCGCACCGTGGAGTTCCTGCGATCGGTCCTCGGCTGAGGAGCCGATGGAGATCGACTACCCCATCGTTGACACGCCGCGACTCCGCCTGCGCCCCTTCAGAGAAGACGACGTCGCCGCGCTGCACGCGCTCATGCAGGATCCTGACGTCTCCCGCTACGTCGGCGATCGACGGGTGCCGACCCTGCAGGAGACGTGGCGCGCGGTCGCCGGCTGGATCGGCCACTGGGCATTGCGCGGCTACGGGAATTGGGCCATCGAGGAACGAGAGCGCGGCACCCTGATCGGCCGGGCCGGGATCATCAACCCGGCCGATTGGCCGGGGCCGGAGGTCGGCTACGTGCTGGGCCGCGACTCCTGGGGCCAAGGCTATGCGACCGAGGCGGCGCGCGCGGCCATGGACTGGGGCTTCGCCACCATCGGCTTCGACCGGCTGATCAGCCTCATCGATCCAGCCAACGCCGCCTCGATCGCGGTGGCCGAGCGGCTGGGCGAGACGCTCGACGGCGAGACGGATCTGTTGGGCAATCGCGTGCTGGTCTACGCCATCGACCGCGCGACATGGAGCGCACGCCAGCCGGAACCCTAAGCGGCGGCTAGGGCCTCCAGCACGGCCAGGTTCTCGGTGGTGCCGTCGTCGGCTATCGGGATGACCGCCACGTGGTCGGCGCCCGCCGCGACCATCTGGCCGATGCGCTCGTGCAGGGCGCCGGCGTCGCCCCACGCCACCATGGCGTCGACCAGCCGATCGCTGCCCGGCTTCTCCCAGTCGGACTCCTCGAAGCCCTGCAGTGCCCAGGTGGCCTGGTACGTCGGCGTGCGCAGATAGGGAGCCAGGTAGCCGCGCGCGGCGTCCCGAGCCTGGGCTGCATCGGTCGACAGCACTGCCGGCATGCTCACCGCCAGCAGCGGATGGCTGTCCGGCACCGCCGCGTCCAGGACCGATCGCGTCCATGCGATCCGCTCGGGCGTGACCAGGTACGGAAAGGCGCCGTCGGCGTCCGTTGCGGAGAGCGCCAGCATCCGCTCCCGCAGCGCGGCCAGCAGGATGGGCGGCTCGGGGGCGTCCTCGGCCATCGGTCCCCTGTAGACCGCGGCTCGATATGCCTCCAGGTACTCGCGCATCCTGGTCAGCGGGCGGTCGAAGGTATGGCCTCGCAGCCGCTGCGCCAGGTGCGGGTGCGAGACGCCGAGGCCCAGCACGAATCTGCCGCCGGTCGCCTCCTGGAGTGTCATCGCCGCCATGCGCGTCGTCTGCGGGTCGTGGCCCCAGATCGAGGCGATGCTCGTGCCCAGCAGCAAAGACGAGGTCTGGCCGGCCAGCAGCCCGAGCAGGGTGAAGGGCTCACGGCCGACCGTCTCGGGCACCCACAGCGTCCCGAAGCCCAGCGCCTCGACCCGCGCGGCGTAGTCGCCGAGCTCAGAAGCCGGCATCGAGTCCAGGTGGCCCCAGACGCCCAGACGCCCGAGCTCGACTGCCGGACCGTTCATGTCTCGATTCCGGCGAAGCGGTAGCGCAGGAAGAGCTCGTCGCCGGACCGATGTGCGCTCACCAGGCTGCCGACGCGCGGCGGGTGGTGCTCGGGCAGCGAGGCCACGATCTGGCGTCCATCGGCGGCGACCAGGCGCGGCCCGACCGTCCAGTACAGCTCGTCGAGCGCGTCGGCGGCCAGGAACGACGAGTTGACGGTCGGCCCGCCCTCGATCAGGAGCGTTCGTACCCCGCGATCCGCCAGCCGGCCGAGCAGCCATCGTGGCTCGGGGTGCGCCGTCGGCGCCGTCCAGACCTCAACGCCGGCGAGCTCGGCCGAACCGGCATGCGGGCTGTCCGAGCCGACCGCGATCGCGCGCGGTTGCTCGGGATGAGCGAAGAAGCGCCGATCCGTCGGGATGGCCGATGACCCGCCGATCACGATCGCCAACGGCTGGGGTGGCTTCCCGAGCTCCACGCGGCGCTGTGCCAGGTCATCCGGCAGCCAGGAGTAGAAGTCGTCGGCGCGGAGCGTGCCGGCCCCGCTGGCGACCGCGTCATAGCCGACCCGGTACAGGCGCATCAGGCGTCGATCCTCGCGCGAGCCGAGCCCATCGGCCAGTCCGTCGAGCTGCGCGCGACCGTCGACGCTGCTGATCATGTTCACCCCGACCAGCGGTCGGTCGGTCGGCGGCTCGGGCAGGCCAAGGTCGCTGAATGCCTCGTCCAGGGGCAGCCCAGAGCGTGGGTCCGGCCAGAGCCGGTCGACCAGCGGCGCATCGGCCATGGATGAGGCCATGGATGGGGATGGTAGGGCTCAGCCCGCTTCGTTGTACTCCGCCAGGGCGTCGACCTCGTCGGCCGCCACCTGGACCCGAACCTCCGACGGCGTGAGGCTGGTCACCAGGTCAGCCGGGATGACGCGCACCGGTCCGCTCTCGGCCGGATCGAGCGCGATGCCGTGGAAGATGCCCTCCATCTCGGTGCCCAACATGGCGTCCACCTTGCCGATGCGCACGCCCTCGCGGCCGGTGATCGGCGTGCCGGGCTCGATGAAGCTCCACGCCACCGGATCGTCCGGACCGGGCATGTCGAGCTCGTTGACCTGTGGCTCCTGCGGGGCCACGTCGTCGGCACTATCGCCGGGCGGCAGACGGTCGAGCTCCGGATCGGTCCCGCCCTTCAGGCCGGGATCGTCGATGGCGCCGGGGTTGCGCTGCCAATCACTCATGCCATGACTCTCCTGCACGGCCGGTGCCATGCCCCGCGCGTCGATGCGTGACGCATTAGAGAACGAATGGCGGCGAGAAGCCCATGAAGCGGTCGAACTGCCCGAACGGCCGGTTCGACATGAGGAAGGTGAGGAAGGTGTCCATCTTGAAGTGCCTGCTCAGCAGGTGCCGCATGGCGACCTCGTTGACCATCGGCACCTCCAGGGCCACCTCCTCGATCTCCCGCTCCGCGGCTCGTCGCTCGATGTGGTCAAGGATGGATGGCAGATGGTCGGGATGCGTCGCGGCGATGGGCCCGATGGCGCCGCGCGGCCCCAGGAAGGCAGAGCCGACGATTTCGCCGCCACGGCGGTACAGGAACCCCTCGCGGTTCTCCAGCAGCCACTCGAACTCATTGCCGCGATCGAACTCGAGCACCGAGCGCTCCAGGTCCGCCAGCTGCCCGATGTCGTCGGTCGTGGCCGACGCCGGCTCGATGCCGTTGCTCTGCGCTGTCCCGGCGGTGACCCCGGGCTTCGCCGTCAGCCCGGCAATCGGGAAGCGGGCAACCGTGCCAGCCTGGTAGTAGCGCGCCTGGGCGCGCACGTCCGTGGTGGCGATGATGGCGCGCACCTCGCCGCGTCCGTCGGGAAACGCCTTGTCCAGTAGCGCCCTGCCGACGCCGGCCGACTGGTTATCCGGGTGGACGAAGAGCTCGGACAGCTCGAACAGCCCGCCGCGCTCGAGCGAGCGGGCATAGCCGATCACCTTGCCGGAGTCGTCGTCCTCGGCCACCCACCATTCGGCGGCGTGCGTTGCCAAGAAGTCCAGGAACGCGGTCTGATTGTTGAAGACTTCTTCAGGATCCGGGTCCCAGGGCGCGCCCTGGCGGGCCGACAGCTCGCGCACGGCGGGAATGAAGACGTCGAAGCTCGGGCGCTTGTCGTCGGGCGTGGCCGGGCGCACCCGGAAGCTGGCTGGCATCGGCACGGAGCCTAGCAGGCAAGCGGGACGATGAGGTGTCGGCCATGAGTCAGTCGAAGATGCGCTCCAGGTGCCAGGTGCCGCGGATCTCGTCCAGGTAGATGGTGCAGAGCAGCCCGTCGCGGGTCACCAGCTTGAAGTAGGCACGCGCCACCGGCGTCCGCCACCAGTCGTCGTCCAGCCGCCATCGGTTGCAGATCCCGACCTCGCCGTGGGTGGTGCCATCCATGCGCAGGCGCACCGGGATGCCGGCGGCATCGGTCTCCACCTGCACCAGCGGGTGCCCGTCGACCAGGCGGGTCATGACGCGGATGGACCGATGTCGACCAGGCGGGTCCGCCGTTCGGCCAGCGACGCGGTTGGACGGTCGTGCACGGCCCGCCACAGGCGGCCCTCGCCGAAGCGGGCGGCCAGCCGCTCCAGCGACCAGCGCAGCTCCTCCCAGCGGGCGGCCTGCGCCTCGAAGGCCGGCAGCTGGCGACTGGCCGGATCGGCCAGCCGATCGAAGACCAGCCCGATGGATCCCACCCGCGGCTCCTCCACCTCTCCCAGCCGGCGGGCACGGGCCGCCTGCTCCAGGCGGCCCAGCAGCAGCCGCGCGATCCAGTCCGGCTCCAGGGCGGGCGCCGGAAAGGCCAACTCCACGCCGAAGGCGGGCGCGTCCTCCAGCTGCAGGCGCAGGGCGGCACGGCCGGGAGCCAGGTGACGTGCCCGCAGCGCCTCGCACAGCTCGGCGCAGGCGCGACGCAGGGCCAGGGCAATGGCGCCCACTCCCTCCAGTGGCGGGTCGAAGACGATCGAGCGGGCCAGGCGCGCCGGACGTCGCCGCGGGGCCAGCGGCCGCGGGTCGTCGCCGCGCGCCAGCAGCTGCAGCCGCTCGCCGGTGACCCCGAACTGGGCACCGACCGCTGAGCGTGGCAGCGTGGCCAGCTGTCCCATGACCGTCAGCCCGAACAGCGCGAAGCGCTGGCGCGTGGCCGGATCGGTGGGGAGCAGGTCCAGCGGCAGCTCCGCCAGCTCCCGGCGTGCCAGGGCCCGGAAAGCGGCCGGGGCATCGGGGCGCCCCGGATGAGCCAGCCGCGCGGCCAGGACTGCCAGCCAGCGGTTCTCCCCCGCCCCGACGCGAACCGGCAGCGGGCTCACCTCCCGGCACAGCGCCACCGCCCGCGCCGCGATGCGGCGCTCCTCGCCGAGCAGCGGCCCCAGGCCGGTGATGTCAACCAGCGCCACCCCCACCGCCACCGGCTCGACCCGTGGGGAGAGGTCGTCGAGGCGATCGAGCATCGGCTCCCAGGGCGTCGTTTCCGCCTCCGGCAGGCGCAGGTCGGGCCAGACCAGGGCGAGCAGCGGCATCAGGCACCCACCACCTGCAGCGACGGCACCTCGAGCGCGGCGTCCGGCGCGGCCGGCTCCGCCAGCGGATGCGCCGCGCTGCGCAGCAGGGCGTCGGTCCGCCGGCCTTCGGCGAAGTAGAGGTCGAGCTGCGCGGCGCTGCCCGCCAACGCCCAGCGCTGGCGCGTGACGGTGGCCTCCACCCGCTGCCCGACCAGGTCGCGGCCCACCGCCAGCCAGGCACGCCGCTGCAGCGCCACCCGCACGCCTGCCGCCCGGCTGGCCGTCTCGCGCCCGGCCCCGGCCAGCAGCAACGTCACGCCGCCCGACCGCACCAGCAGGTCGGCCAGGCGATCCAGCCCGCGCGGCAGGAGGGTATCGGCCAGGTCCAGCACCATCGCGTCGATCCGGCCCTCACGGGCCAGCCAGCCGGCCAGCTCGATCGCCTCGGCGGCATCGGACGGACGGACGACCAGCAGCCAGGCCAGGTCAATGCCGAGCCATGACGCAGTGGCCGGATCCAGGCTGCCAGCCGGATCCAGGTAGGCGACCAGGCCACCGGCGGCCTGGCAGGCGGCAAGGGAGCCAAGCGCCAGGCTGGTGGCGCCGCTGCCGGTGGGCGCATCGATCAGCGCCAGTGCGCCGCGCGGCCAGCCACCCGTTCCCAGGGCGCGATCGAGGTCCGGCTGGCCGGTCGGTAGGGCGGGTCGCGCCGGCATCGGTCCGGAGGGCTCCACGCCACGCCGCAGGCCGTGCTGGCGCAGCGCATCCAGGAGCTCGGGAAGGGGTTGAACGGGCCGTGGGCGATCGGGCTGGATCATCATGGCCCAACCGATGATAGAACAAATGTTCTACTATGGGAAGGCCCGCAGACCCCCTGCTATACTCGCCGACGGCCGGACGGCCCGACCCGTGGGGATGTAGCTCAGCTGGGAGAGCACTGCGTTCGCATCGCAGGGGTCAGGGGTTCGAGTCCCCTCATCTCCACCACCCTCCAACCCCCGATGGGCCGCGTCCTAGAACGGCAGCGCGGGGCTACCCTCGGTCACCTGGTCGGACGGTGGCGGGCTGACCTCGACCGGCTCCCCGTAGCCCGAGAGGGTGAGCAGCAGGCCGAGCGTGCCAAGCTCACCGGCCTCGATGTCGGACGACAGCTGGGTCAGGTGCAGGTTCTCGCGATCGAACTGCATGTTCAGCACGAGCGCGTCGCCAACCAGCTCACTCGGATCGATACCCGCCACCTCGCTACCCGCGGACAACAACGCGGCCGGGATCGTCAGCTTGACCGCGTAGCAGGTGCGATCACCGCAGTTGACGTCAGCCAGCTTCTCCGTCTCGACACCCTCCTTGTCCAGGAAGTCCTGCAGCCCAGCCAGGGCCGTGTCCGGATCGGTCGGCACGTCGCCGGTATCGGCCACGGTGGACTTGGTGTAGGTGTCGCCGGTGAGGCTGGTCTTGACGTACGAGTCGGTACCGATCTGCAGGACCTCGCCGCTCAGGCTGAACAGCGCCGGCACCTCGAAGGTGAGGTGGCCGAGCTTGTTGGCGACGTCGAAATCACCCGACGCGGTGGTGCCTTCCAGGTCGAACGTGCCGCCGGTGTCGGGGATGGTGACGTTGCCGGTCACGGTCAGGTCGAGGTGGAAGCTGGTCGCATCGGCGGTTGCCTCCAGCCCCTGGCCGATGATCTCGGCGGGATCGGTAATCGCGGGAGCGCTGGTGCCGCCACAGGCGGCGAGCACCACGGCGAGCAGCACGGCCGCGGGCAAGAGTCGACGAAGCAAGAGGGACCCTCCGGGGATTGTGGGGCACGCTGATCGGCGCGCCGCGCTCGCCACGATGCATGGCGATGCCGCGGGCCAGAATACCCGGGACGGCCGAACGCCGCTCACCGGACTCCTGGCAGCCGCTTGCTGATCATCGGGTAGGGTTAGGCCGATGCGACGCGTCGAGGCCGGGATCACCATCGCCGCTCCGCCGGAAGAGGTGTTCGCGTTCGTTGCCGACCTGGCCAACCTGCCGCGCTGGCAGACAGGCATCGTGGCGGCCGAGCGGACCTCGCCCGACCCGGTGGGGGTTGGCTCGACCGCTCGCGTGACGCGCGAGATGGCGGGCCACTCGTTGACCGTCGACCTCACCGTCACCGTCTTCGAACCGGGCCGCCGGCTGGCGCTGGCCAGCCAGGCCAGCGGCGTCAGCGTGACGGCCACGCTGGAGATGCAGCCGACCGATGACGACGGCACGGTGGCGCGCTCCGGGATCGAGATCAAGGCGGGCAGCCTGTTCATGGCGGCGCTGGAGGGTGTGATCGCCAACGCGGCCGCCGGCGAGCTGGCATCGGGCCTCGAGCGCCTGCGGGAAGCAGTCGAGGCCGGATGAAGGCGTTCGTCACCGGGGGCGCCGGCTTCGTCGGCGGCGCCGTGGTGCGACAGCTGCTGGCGCGCGGCGACCACGTCACCGCGGCCGTGCGCGATCCGCACAACGCGGGCAGCCTGGGCATGAGCGGCGCCGCGTTGGTGGGGCTGGACGTGGCCGCTGCAGACCCTGCGCCACTGGTCGCCGCCATGGAAGGCGCCGATGCCGTCTTCCACCTGGCCGGCAGCTACCGGGTCGGCATCCGGTCCGGCCAACGACCCGCCATGTGGGCGGCCAATGTCACCGCCACCGGACGCGTGCTGGATGCTGCCGCCGCCACCGGCGTGGGCCGGATCGTCTACACCTCGACCGCGAACGTACTCGGCAACACGCTGGGTCAGCTGCCTGACGAGACGTTTCGACGAGCGCAGCCGCCGGCCTTCCTGTCGTGGTACGACGAGACGAAGTACCGCGCCCACCTCCTGGCAGAGGAGCGGGCAGCCAACGGCGCGCCCGTGCTGATCGCGATGCCCGGCATGATCTACGGCCCCGGTGACAACTCGCAGGCCGGCGCCCAGATCCAGCAGGCGTTGGCGGGCAAGCTCCAGGTGCTGGCGGTGCCGGACCTCGGGGGCAACCTGGCGCAGGTCGACGACATCGCCGCCGGCATCCTGCTCGTCCACGACCGCGGCAGCATTGGAGCCGACTACCTGCTCGGCGGGGAGGTGGCCACCATGCGGCAGGTCATGCAGCGCGCCGCGGCGCTCGGCGGGCACCCGCCGCCCCGCTTCGAGGTGCCGCAGTGGCTGGTGCGTGGCGTGGGCGCGGTGGGGTCCGTCTCGGCGCTGCTGCGAGGCCCGGATGTGGCCGAGCTGGTGCGGGCCAGCCTGGGCGTGACCTACTGGTTCAGCGATGCGAAGGCCCGGACCGAGCTCGGCTACGCCCCACGTCCGCTCGACGAAGGGTTGCGAACCATGCTGCCGAAGGCCGTCGGACCGTAATCCGGGCCTCCGGCTGCTATACTCGGCCACGAACGCGATGACGCGGGAGCAGTACGCGCTGCGTTCCGGCACGAAGCGAGTCGGGATGGTGCAAGCCGGCCGCCGGAGCACGCGGAACTCGCCCGTTGAGCAGCCGGGAGACCGGTCGGGATGGCGTCCGATATCCGCGCCGATGAGTGGACCGACGTGGGGTTGTAGCTCAGCTGGGAGAGCACCTGCATGGCATGCAGGGGGTCGGGGGTTCGAGTCCCCCCAGCTCCACCACCCACCTCGGTCAAGTCATGGTGGTACCGCGATGGGAGCCCCCTTCGTCCTGACGAACGGGGGCTTTGTCATGTCCTGGAGGCCGCGATGGTGACCGACGTGGAGGCGCAGGCGCGATCGACCGGCGATGGCCGGCGCTGGACGCTGCGCCCCGCCCGCCCGACCGACGCGCGCGGCCTGGCGCGGCTGTTCGACGACGTGCGCCGCGAGGGCCGCTGGCTGCTCACTCCGGCCAGCGCCGTCAGCCAGCCGTCGGAGGCGTTCTTCATCGGCGAGATGCTGCGCACCGGCGACGGCCTGGCGCTGGTGGCCGAGGCCGACGGCGATCCGATCGGGACCGTCCAGATCAGCCTGGAGCGCAACGTGGTGAGCAGCCACGTTGGCACGCTGAGCATCGTGGTGGCCGACGCCTGGCGCGAGGTCGGTGTCGGCTCCGCCCTCGTCCGGGCCGCCCAGGGATGGGCGCGCGACCAGGGCTTGCTGAAGGTGGCGCTGGCCGTGTTTCCGGACAACGCGCGCGCCATCGCCGTGTACGAGCATGCGGGCTTCGTCCGCGAGGGGCTGCGCCGCAAGCAGTACCGCGCCGACGGCGGCTTGCTGCGCGACGAGCTGCTGATGGCCTGGTTCCCCGACGCGGCGGAGGCCACCTCGTGAGCGGCGTGGATCCGGCGCGCGCTCGCGGGTTCGACGCCTGGGCCGGTGACTACGACCGCTATCGCCCGACCTACCCCGACGAGCTGTTCGACGTCATCGCCCAACGCCTGCCGATCCCGCGGCAGCCGCACGTGGTCGACCTTGGTGCGGGCACCGGCCGCGCCTCGCTGGCCATGGCGGAGCGCGGTTGGCGCGTCACGGCCGTGGAACCCGGCAAGCCGATGTTGGACCAGCTGCGCGGGCGCGCGGCCAACCAGGGCCTCCTGATCTCAACGGTGCAGGCGACGGCGGAAGAGACCGGCCTGGATCTGGCCTCGGCCGACCTGGTCACCGCCGCCCAGGCGTTCCACTGGTTCGACAAGGACCGCGCCCTGGGCGAGGCGGCGCGCATCCTGAAGCCGAGTGGCGGCCTGGCCCTGTTCTGGAACGTGCGCGACGCCGAGCGTTCGCCGTTCCTGGCCGACTATGGCGGGCTGCTGCGCGACATCACCAACGATGACGCCGGCCGCTACGAGTCCGGGCTGGCGGAAGCGACCGGCCTGCCTGACGAGACCCGGAAGGCGATCGAGGCTCATGCCGTCGCGTTCGAGGAGCCCCAGCTGACCCAGCTGCGGCACGAGCTGACCATGACCGCCGACGACTTCATCGGCATGGCCTTTACCGCCTCGTACGTGCGGGTTGGCAAGACCCCCGAGGAGCAGGATCGCTTCCGGCTCGACCTGGCGGCACTGCTGGGGCGCCACGGCCTGAACGACGGCCGCACGTTTTCCGTTCCCTACCGCCTTGACCTGTGGACCGCACGAAGGAAGGACGCATGACGACACGGACCGACACCCAGGCCCGCAGCGCCCGCGGCCCGCGCTTCGACCCTGCCGAGTACGAGCAGCGCTGGCGCGAGCGCTGGGACGCGGACGGTCTGTACCGCGCCGACGACGGAGACCCGCGGCAGAAGCACTACCTGCTGACCATGTACCCCTACCCGTCGGGCGACCTGCACATCGGGCACTGGTACGCGGCCACCGGCCCGGACATCGTGGCCCGCATGCGCCGCATGCAGGGCCTGAACGTGATGTTCCCAATGGGCTTCGACTCGTTCGGCCTGCCGGCCGAGAACGCGGCCATCGATCGGGGCATCCACCCGGCGATCTGGACCAACACCAACATCGAGCGCATGCGCGCCCAGTTCCGGACTACGGGCTGCGGCTTCGACTGGTCACGGGAGGTGGTGGTCAGCGACCCGCGCTACTACCGCTGGACGCAGTGGCTGTTCCTGCAGTTCTACAACGCCGGGCTGGCGTATCGGTCCATGGCGGCCGTCGACTGGTGCCCGAAGGACCAGGTGGTGCTGGCGCGAGAGCAGGTGCTGGGGGCGGATCGGCAATGCTGGCGCTGCGGCACGCCCGTCATCAAGCGCGACCTGGAGCAGTGGTTCTTCCGCATCACGAACTACGCCGATGAGCTGCTGGACTTCAGCGGCATGGACTGGCCGGAGCCGATCCGGCTCATGCAGACGAACTGGATCGGCCGATCGGATGGCGCCGAGATCGCCTTCGCGGTAGATGCCGATGACGTCGAACCGATTCGGGTCTTCACCACGCGCCCGGACACGGTGTTCGGCGCCACCTTCATGGTGCTGGCGCCCGAGCACCCGCTGATGCCCACGCTGACCACGGATGAGCGTCGAGCGGAGGTCGATGCGTACATTGCCGCCGCGCGACGCGAGACCGAGATCGAGCGGCTGTCGGCGGATCGCGAGAAGACCGGCGTCTTCACCGGCTCGTACGTGATCAACCCGATGAATCAGGAACGCATCCCGATCTGGGTGGCGGACTACGTCCTGCCCGGCTACGGGACCGGGGCGATCATGGCCGTGCCCGCCCACGACGAGCGCGATGGCGCCTTTGCCCGGAAGTACGACCTGCCGATGCGCTACGTGGTGCGGCCAGCGTCGGGGGAGCTGCCCGACGACGAGGCCTTCGTGGCGCACACCGCCGACGAGGTGCTGGTCGACTCCGGCGAGTTCACCGGCATGGCGGCCAACGAGGCGATCGGTGCCATCACCCAGCAGCTGGCCGACCTGGGCATCGGCGGCCCGGCGGTCAGCTACAAGATCCGCGACTGGCTGGTCAGCCGCCAGCGCTACTGGGGCGCGCCCATCCCGATCGTCTACTGCCCCGAGCACGGCGCCCAGCCGGTGCCGGAGGACCAGCTACCGGTGCTGCTGCCGGAGGACGTCGACTTCGCGCCCACCGGGGTCAGCCCGCTGCAGTCGCACGCCGCCTTCCTGAAGGCCAGCTGTCCGGTATGCGGTGCGGAGGCGCGCCGCGAGACGGACACGATGGACACCTTCGTCGACTCGGCCTGGTATTTCCTGCGCTACTGCTCGCCGAACGACGACGCGCGGGCCTGGGACCCGGAGGCCGTGGCCCACTGGATGCCGGTCGACCTGTACACCGGTGGCGCGGAGCACGCCGTGCTGCACCTGATGTACGCGCGCTTCTTCGTCAAGGCGCTGCGCGACATGGGCCACCTGTCCTTCGACGAGCCCTTCGTGGCGCTGCGCAACCAAGGGCAGATCCTGGGCGCCGATCACCAGCGCATGAGCAAGTCGCGCGGCAACGTGGTGAACCCCGACGACCTGACGAGCCGATACGGCAGCGACACGGTCCGCCTGTTCCTGATGTTCATCGGCCCCTGGGACCAGGGCGGGCCCTGGAACCCCACCGGAATCGAAGGAATCCATCGCTTCCTGGGCCGCGTCTGGCACATCGCCCAGGCCGAGCCGTCGGACGGGAAGTCGCTGCTCGGCGAGGCGGAGGAGCTGGAGCGGGCCCTGCGCCGCGCCACGCACACCACCATTGCCGCCGTCACCGAGGAGTACGGCGCCTTCCGCTTCAACACCGCCATCTCGAGGTTGATGGAGCTGTCGAACGCGATCCAGCACGCGGGCGGCGCGGGGATCAGCGAGACCGCGGCCTACGGTGAAGCGGTGGACGCGCTGCTGCTGCTTCTGGCACCGGGCGCGCCGCACATCGCGGAAGAGCTGTGGGCGCGGCGGGGCCACGACTACAGCGTGCACCAGCAGCCATGGCCGGCGTACGACCCCGAGCTGGCGGTGGCCGACACCATCGAGCTGCCGGTGCAGGTCGACGGCAAGCTTCGCGATCGTCTGGTGGTCACGCGCGACACGCCGGCGGAGGAGATCGAGCGACTGGCGCTGGCCTCGGAGCACGTGCAGCGTCACCTGGACGGTCGCGCGCCGCGGCGCGTGATCCATGTGCCGGGCAAGCTGGTCAACGTGGTGACGCCGGCCGACTAGCCCGTACAGCGCCTGGTAGCGCAAAACCGCACGGTAAGCGGCGAGTAAGCGCCGCAGCGCTAGGCTGCGCCCCCTGCTTCCGGGACCCGGCGTCGAGTGCCCGGGCGCCAGGTCCCGGACAGGTCATCACCCCTCTCGCCTTCCTGTTGTGAGGCGCCCGCGTGTCATCCATGACGCGGCGCGACCAGCTCGCATTAGGGCTGGTGGCTGCCGGCCTGCTGTGCGTGGCCGGTGCCGCGTGGCTGCTGCTCGGCGCAACCGGAGAGGCTCTCGCGCCCGTTGACGGCGAGGTGGGCGCGTCACCTTCGGCAGCGCTGCAGGCGTCGCCGTCGCCGGTGGTCGCGGCCGACCTGGTGATCGATGTCCAGGGCGCCGTACGGCGACCCGGCGTGGTGCTGCTGCCGCCCGGTGCCCGCGTCGCCGATGCTCTGGCCGCGGCCGGTGGTTACTCGCGCCAGGCAGACCTGAACGCCGCCGCGGCAGGCCTGAACCTGG
Source organism: Candidatus Limnocylindria bacterium (assembly GCA_036560125.1). Lineage (GTDB taxonomy): Bacteria > Chloroflexota > Limnocylindria > QHBO01 > QHBO01 > DASSCW01. The sequence continues at coordinate 596 of DATBRW010000043.1, read as the reverse complement.
CCGCGCTGCTGACCGACGGCGCACAGGTCTATGTGCCGATCATCGGCGCGCCGACGACCGGCGGCGGTACCGGCGGAGGCGGCACGACCAGCGGCGGAGGCGGCTCCACGCTGGTGAACGTCAACACCGCCACGCCCGAGGAGCTGGAGGCGCTCCCCGGCATCGGTCCGGTGACGGTTCAGAAGATCGTGGCCGCCCGAGCGCAGCAGCCGTTCGCGACCGTCGACGAGATGGTCGAGCGCGAGGTGATCGACCGCGGCCAGCTCGAGGACATCCGCGACCTGGTCACCTTCTGAGGCGGCCCACTGCCAGCCATGGGCGCCCTGCTGCTGCCGTCGGCGCTTGGCGGCCTGGTATTGGGAATCGTCGCCAGCGAGACCGTGAGCAGCGGGATGGTGGCCCTGCGGGTCCTTGCTCTGGCGGCCGTGGCGCTGGCGGTGCCCGGACTGCTGCTTCGGTTTCGTCCGCTGCTGATGGTGGGGATCGCGGTTGGGGCAGTGGCGGTCGGCGCATGGCGCGGAGCCGCCGTGGCCCTCCCGACCGGCGACGGCAGCGTCGCCGCCATGGTCGGATCGGAGGAGCTGGCGCTCACCGGA
>DATBRW010000042.1:0-2970 GCA_036560125.1 Candidatus Limnocylindria bacterium | reverse complement strand
GCGCCGTGGTGGAGGCCGGCGACCGGCTGCGTGTCACGTCGACGCTGGAGGCGCCCCAGGACTTCGACGGGTTCGCCTACCGCGCGTACCTGGCGCGCCAGGGCGTGGCTGCCATCGCGAGCAGCCGCGGGGTCAGCGTGGTCGGCCACGAGCAGGGGCTCGTCGCCGACGCGTTGCATGGCGCGCGCTCATGGCTGCTTGTCGGCCTGAACCGGCTGGTGCCGGAGCCGGAGGCTGCTCTCGCGGCCGGGATCCTGCTCGGCGTGCGCTCGGGCATCGATCCGGCGATCAACGACGCCTTCACGCGCGCCGGCCTCACGCACGTGATCGCGATCTCGGGCTGGAACATCGCCATCGTGGCCGCGATCGCGGCGGCGGCATCGCGACCGCTCGCGCGGCTGCCATCAGGCCGGTGGCTGGCCGCCGCGGCGGCGATGAGCGCTGTCGCAGCCTACGTGCTGCTCACGGGCGCCTCGCCGTCGGTGATGCGCGCGGCGCTCATGGCGGGCGCGCTGCTGGTCGCCCGTCTGGGCGGATCGCGGTCGCATGCGATGTCGGCCCTGATGCTGGCGGCCCTGCTCATGCTGCTCGCGTCACCGGCCGTCGCCTGGGACGTCGGCTTTCAGCTGTCGGCGCTGGCGACAGCCGGGCTGATCTGGTTCGGTGCGTCGTTCGCCGCGCGCCTCCGCCGCTGGCCGGCGCTCGTTCGCGAGCCGGTGGCGCTGACCCTGGCCGCGCAAGTCACCACCCTGCCCGTCATCCTGCTCAACTTCGAGCGGCTGTCGCTCATCGCTCCCGCCGCCAACGTGCTGGTCGTGCCGCTCGTCCCGCTGGTGATGCTCGGCAGCGCACTCGCCGCGCTGGCGGGCGCCATCGGCGCCGCGCTCCCGCTGGCCGGTCCAATCGAGTGGCTGACCGGCGGGGTTGCGTTCTGCCTGCTGCGGGCGATGGTCGTGGTCGGGCAGGCCACGGCCGCCGTGCCGCTGGCATCGGTGGAGCTGACCGGTCCGCCGTGGCTGGCCGCAGCCTGGTATCCGGCGCTGTTCATGGCACGCGGCCGGCTGGCGGCTGGCGCCGACGTTCTGCCCGGCCCGCACGACGAGGTATCGATGGCAGGCGGGCTGCTGGCGCGCCTCGCGCGGCCGCTCCCGCTGACCGTGTCGGCGGTGGTGCTCGTCGGAGGACTGACACTGTGCAGCCAGCCTGATGGCCGGCTGCACCTGTTCGCCCTGGATATCGGCCAGGGCGACGCCATCCTGGTCGTGGCGCCCACCGGCGAGACGGCGCTGATCGACGGCGGGCCGGATCCGGACCTGACCCTGCGTCGCCTCGGAGAGCGGCTGCCGTTCTGGCAGCGGCGGCTGGACGTCCTGGTGCTGACCCATCCGCACGAGGACCACCTGGCCGGGCTGCTGCCGGCCCTCGAGCGCTTCGATGTCCGGACCGTGATCGATCCGGGCCGTCCGTACGACAACCCCAGCTATCCCCGCTTCCTGGAGCTGGCCGCCCACGAACCCGATGCGCTGGTGCGGCGGGCGCGTGCTGGCGACGTCATCCGGCTCGGGCCGGCTGCTCGCCTGCGCGTCCTGTATCCAAGCGCCGACGACGTTGCCGCTCCCCTGCCGGACGACGACATCAACAACGCGTCGGTGGTGCTGCTGCTGGAGAGCGGCGGATTCCGGGCGCTGCTGACGGGCGACGCGGAGGCGCCCGTGGAGCGGCGGCTGCTGGAGCGCGGCATGCTCGGCGGGGTCGACGTGCTCAAGGTCGGCCATCACGGCAGCGACTCGAGCACGCTGCCCGAGATGCTGGCCGTCCTGCAACCCGCGGTCGCGCTCATCTCCTGCGGCGTGGACAACGAGTACGGCCACCCGCATGCCATCACGCTCGAGCACCTGGCCGGTGTGCCGGGACTGCACATCCGGCGCACCGACCTGGAGGGCACGCTGGAGGTGGTCGCCGATGGTGCGGGCATCGTCAGCGGCGGCCGCGCCCCGCGGGATGCGGGTAGCATCGGCGCGTGGTGGTACCCGGTCGGGACCAGGCCCTCCAGCTGCTGGATTCACTTCAGCTGCCGGACGGCATCGTGGTCCATTCGAAGGGCGTGGCGCGGGTCGCGGCGGAGGCCGCGCGGCTGGTCACGGCGGCGGGCGTGCCGGTCGATGTGCGGCTGGTCGAGGTCGCCGCCCTGCTGCACGACATCGACAAGCTGGAGACGCGGCAAGGTGGAGGCGTCCACGGTCAGGTCGCCGCCGAGCGCCTGGCCGCGATGGGATTCGAGGAGCTGACGGCGCCCGTGGCCTCGCACCCGGTGACCTGCCTGCTTGACGACCGCTGCTTCCCGCGCGGCTGGCCGTCGGTGATCGTGTCGGTCGCCGACCGGCACGTGGCCGAGGCATTCATGACCATCGACGAGCGGATCGATGACATGAAGGTGCGCCACCCTGAGTACGCCACCGACCTCGACGCGGCGCGGCGGCCGGCCCATGCCCTGGAAGCGGAGCTGGGCGAGGCAGCCGGCCTCGAGCCCGAGGTCCTGGTCGACCGGCTCCGCTCCGCGTGGCAGGCTGGCGCATGAGCGTGCCGCTGTTGCTGGCGCACGGTGACGACGGGTTCGGCCTCGACCAGGTCGTGGCAGGCTTCGCGAACGCCATCGGCGCAGACGATCGGGTCGAGATCATGCCGGAGCGCAGTCCGGACGAGGGCGCCATCGATCGCGCCCGCTTGGAGTCCGGCAGCGTCGGCATGTTCGGCACGCGGCTGGCCGTCCTGCGTCAGCCGCTGCGTGCGGCGGGACGGTCGACCGCGGCCACCGAACGGCTGATGGCGCTGGTGCAGGAGCTGCCCGACGGCGCCGCCCTGGCGCTGGTCGACGTCCGCTCCACGCGTGATGCCAAACGAATGCCGCCGCTGCTGGCCAAGCTGGCGGCGGCGGTGAAAGCCGGCGGCGGCGAGGTGATCGAGCGAACC
>DATBRW010000041.1:0-6760 GCA_036560125.1 Candidatus Limnocylindria bacterium | reverse complement strand
AGGAAGATGACGCCGATGGCGATCGCATAGACGGACACGAACAGGCCGTTGGCGATGTGCGGCAGGAAGCGGCCCGCGAAGATCGCTGCTCGGTTGGCGGGGCTGGCCAGCAGCGCGGGCAGCGTCCCGAACCAGCGCTCGTTGGCGATGGCCATGGTCATGCCGAACACGCCGGCCAGCGCGCTCACCTGCACCGCGTTGCCCAGCGCGAAGTAGGCGGGGGACAGGTTGGTGGCGTACGAGCCCAGGGCGGCGAAGAAGAAGAGCTGGAAGGTTGGCCCGCCGATCAGCGTGGGAATGTAGATCGACGGCCGCGCCCAGTTGAAGAGCGCGCCGTAGCTGAGCAGGCCGCCATGCCAGAAGACACGCCACGCGGCCCGCAGCGAGGTCGGATCGGCGCGGGTCGCGGAGCCTGCCAGCGGGGCGGCGGTGGCGCTCATTGCAGGGACAGCGTCGCGTCGCGTCGGGCCTTGCGGATCACGTACACCAGGCAGACGCGAGCCGCGACGTAGTAGACCGCCGCCAGCACCAGGCACATCGCGATGGCGAACCACGGCGCCTGCGTGCCGATGGCGGCCCCGCGAATCGCCTCCATCCCCCAGGTCGGGGCCAGCAACCAGCTGATCGGCCGCACCCAGAACGGCAACGTGGCGATGGGCACCAGTAGCCCGGCGATGAGCCAGATCGGGTACTCGAGCAGGTTGCCGAGCGCGTTCGCGTGGCGGTACAGCACAAAGGTGGTGGCGATCAGCATGCCGAGCGCCCCCAGCGACAGGACTGCCGCGGCGAGCGAGATGGGCAGGATCAGGGGGTACGTGGCGGCGAGTGGCATCCCGAACAGCAGGACGCCCCAGGCCAGGGTGGCCACGATGCCGTAGAAGCCCAGCACCACCGCGCCGAAGGTCTGGCCGGCCAGGATGTAGTCGTACCGCGACGGCGCATTGACCAGCAACTCCAGCGTCCCCTCCCAGCGCTGCCAGGCGATCGCGCCGCCGCAGCCGAAGAGGGTGGTGCTCCACACGCCCATCATCCCGCTGCCCAGCGCCACGTAGAGCAGCGTCTGACCTTCGGTGGCGCCGCCCGCCTTGAACAGGAAGAAGGCGAGGGTGGCGAAGATGAGCGGGGTCAGGAACGTGGTCAGGATGAAGAACTCGCTGGTCAGCAGCATGCGCACGTTGAACCACGTCACGAACCAGATCAGGCGCATGGCGCGCATGGTGCCCATCGGTCAGCCCGCCACGGCCGCCGCCCGCGCGGCGTCATCGGTCTCGGAGGTGCTCGCGATCAGGTCGACGTACGCGTCCTCCAGTGTCGGCTCACGGGCAACCACCTTGCCCACCCGGGTCTCGCCCAGCAGGCCCAGCAGGCGCTGGGTGATGGACAGGCCGTGCTCGCTCTGGACCAGCAGGATCTGGCTCTGGTCGCGCTCCTCGGTGTTGACCGCGATCACGTCGCGGTCGTTCCGCAGCCGCTCCACCGCATCCGGCGCCACCCCGAATGTCTCGATCTCGACGATCGTCCGATTGGCGACGCCGCGCTTCAGGTCATCGCCGGTGCCGAGCGCCACGATGCGGCCGGCGTTGATGACCGCGATGCGGTCGCACAGCGCATCGGCTTCGAACATGTAGTGCGTGGTGAGCAGCACGGTCTTGCCCGCATCCACCAGTGACTGGACGGTCTGTCGCAGCTCCCGCGCGCCCACCGGATCCAGGCCGATGGATGGCTCGTCCATGAACACGACCTCCGGGTCGTGCAGCAGGCCGCGGGCGATGTGCAGCCGCTGACGCATGCCCCGGCTGTAGCCCTCGACCTTCTCCTTCTCGCGTCCGGTCAGGCCCACCAGGTCCAGCAGCGCCTCGATTCGGGGCTTCTGCTGGGCCGGATCCACGCCGTACAGCTCCGCGAAGTAGCGCAGGTTGTCGAGCGCGCTGACCCGGTCGTACAGGCCGCGATCGCCGCCGAAGACATAGCCGATGCGCTTCCGCACCTCCGTCGTCTCGGTCACCACGTCGTGCCCCATCACCCGAGCCGTGCCCGAGGTTGGCAGCAGCAGGGTGATCAGCATCTTGATGGTGGTGGTCTTGCCGGCTCCGTTGGGACCCAGCAGGCCGAACAGCTCACCGGGTCGAACGTGGAAGCTGACGCCGCGGACGGCATGGACCTCCAGCGGCTTGCGCCGGACGACGCCGGTGTGGGTCCGATACGTCCGCACCAGGTCAATCGCCTCGATGGCGTGGTCAGCGTCGGTCCTCGCCTGGTCGGGCGCCGCCTGCCGGGTCGCGGGCATCGCGGCCGGGTCGGACGGGGCAGGAGGAGGCGCAGGCGCCTGCTGAAGGCTGGTCATCGGAGCCGGTATTGTCGGATCGAAACTATCTTGATGTCAAGCAATTTCAGGTGAAATGAACCGGATCGACACTGCCCGAAGAGAGCCTGACGACTGCGAGCGCCTGATCAGAACCAGTCGTGCCGGCGGAAGTAGACGTACGCGGCGATCATGCTGATCGCCATCAGCCCCAGGGCGAAGCCGTAGCCCCACGGCCAGAGGAGCTCGGGCATGTGCCGGAAGTTCATGCCGTAGATGCCGGCAATCAGGGTGGGGATCATCAGGATCACGGTAAAGGCGGTGAGGCGCTTGACGACCACGTTCAGGTTGTTGCTGGTCACCGACAGGTTGGCGTCCAGCGTGGCGGCCAGCATCTCGCGCGCGATGTCGATCTGGTCCAGCACGCGCACGAGGTGGTCGTACAGGTCCTGGTAATAGGGGAGCTTCGACTCGTCGACGACCGGGGCGTCGCGGCGGAGCAGGCCGTTCACGACGTCGCGCAGCGGCGCCACCACCCTACGCAGGTCGAGCAGCCGTCGCTTGGTGTGCAGGACCTCGCGCAGCACCGTCCGATCGGTCGGCGATCCCCCGCCGCCCATGATCTCGTCCTGTAGATGGTCGATCCGATCGCTCAGCCGGTCGAGGAGCGGGAAATAGCCATCGGCGATCGTGTCCAGGATCGTATGGAGCAGCTCGCCAGCGGTCGCTCCCACCGCCGGAACATGCTGTCGCCAGCGCTTCTTCACCTCTTCCAGCGAGGGCGATGGCTCCCAATGGACGCTGACGATGTAGCCCTGACCGGCGATGAAATGGAGCTCGGCCAGCCCGAAGTCGCGGTTGTCGCGCTCGTCCTCGACCGCCTCGTAGGCGACCAGCACGTGCTGCTCGGGGTAGGTGTCGAGCTTCGGTCGCTGGTGCCGTTTCTCCAGGTCCTCCCGCGCCAGCTGGTGCAGGCCGATCTTCTCCGTGAGCAGGGCCAGGTCGTTGCTGTCGGGCTGCTGGAGATCCAGCCAGATAAGCGTGCCAGGCTCGACCGGCAGCAGCCCCTCGGCAGGATGGTGCGACGGATCGAGCTCCGTGAGCTCCCCGTCCGGGCGGCGAACCAGCAGGGTGCGAGTGGCGGGCGCCATGGCGCGGCGAGTGTACGCGGCCGGAGGTCAGCCGACGCCGGAGAGAAGGGCCACGGCCGCGTCGCGGTGGGCCTCATCCTCGAAGACCAGCTGCACCTGGCTGCCGTACCAGCCGACCCGCAAGGCGGGACGCCGCCCGGTCAGGTAGCGGAGCTCACCGGCCTCCATGGCCGATAGCGCGCCCAGCGCGCGCGGGATCGTGACCTGCAGCGGCGGCTCCTCATCGAGCATGGTCAGGATCGTCTCGTCGCCGGACAGCGCCAGCGCGACGCGACCTTCATCGATGGTGATCGGTGACCTGCCCGGCGGCGCAACGTAGCCCGAGGCGACAGCGCCAAGGGGTGCGGCGTCGGTCCCCGGCGAACGACCGGCGCCCGTCCATCGGCCGGCGACCAGCGGCGTGGCGCGGAAGACCGGATACCCGGACCAGAGCCCAAGCGCCAGCAGCGCCGCGACGATCACGAAGAGGATCGGCCCCAGCCACATGCGATCCACCGGCAGGTTCGGATCCTGCTCGATGATGGCGCCGCGCAGCACCTGAGCCCACCCCAGCAGCTGCCGCACCTGCGGTCCGTCCAGGAAGCGGCCGACTGCCCCGTCGTCGCTGGTCTGGCGGCCGAAGGCATGCATCGGCGCGACCGTTGGCGGGTATGCGAGCTGTACCACGACCGGCGCGCCGGAAGCGGGGTCGTGGGCCAGGTGCAGCCACGGTCCGGTGCCAACGGCCAATCGCTGCGCGTCGCAGTCCTGGCGCAGCGCGCAGGCGGCCACCGCGTCGCCGGGGAAGTCGAGGGTCAGGCGCACGACGGTGCCAGACGCCGACCCCTCCAGCTCTGCCACGGAGCCGATGGTCTGGACCCCGCTGGCACTCGCGGCCGCCTGGTCACCCAGCGCCTGCAACGACGGAGCATTCACCGCCTCCGGAACATCCACGCCGCGCGCCCGGAGGGCGGCGACGGCCGCGTCGCTGTCGATGTCGGGGTCGATCCGCGCCACGATCTCGCGACGCTGGAGGGCCGAACCGTCCAGCTCGCTGCGCACCAGTGCGATCTGGGGGTCGCTCAGCTGGTCGCGCAACGGGAACCAGCGGAAGCTGCCCATCGACGGGCCACCGGTGTCGGGGTCGAGTGGCGCCTCGGCCAGGTACGGCGGCAGCAGGGCCAGGCCCCGGATCTCGACCAGGCTCGAGCTGAAGCCCACCTGGCGTTGCACGAAGGCAGGCACCGTGGCGCGGGTGATGACGATCTCGGCGCCGGCCTGGATGGCCGGGATGGCGGCCAGCAGCAGGAGGATCCAGATCAGCGTCGGCACGAAGCCGATGGACTTCGCCGCCTCATGCGCCGAGTGCGCGATCTCCAGGCGCCAGCCCAGCACCACCGCCCCGACCAGCACGCCTGTCACCAGGGCGAAGACGAACGGCGCGCTGACGATGGCGTCGGACAGCAGCGAGGCGACAAGGCCGCCGACCAGCGCGCCGGCCAGTGCCGCCAACGCGCGCACGAACAGGCCGGCACCACCACGTAACGTGGAGGTGATCCCCAACAGCACGATCCCGCCGACCAGCGCGCCGGCCAGGGTGATCAGCATCGGGTAGTCGCGGCCTGTCTCGACCAGGCTCAGGCCAAGGAGCCCGACCGCCAGCGCGGTCGCCGCGGCAAACAGCCACGGGATGGCCGGTGGCAGCCATTGCCATCCGCCCGACGAGCCGACGGCCGTTCGTCCCAGCCGCGTGACGGCAACCGGAAGCGCGCCGAGCAGGGTCCGCAGCCTGCCGCTCAGCTCCCCCATATCAGCCGGCCGTCAGGACGGGCCGGCGAATGACCACAGGTTCCCGTCCCAATGGGCGTGCAGCAGGGCGCCGGCGTCGTCGCGCCCGAAGACGTCAATCCGATTCGGTCCCCAGGCGCAGGCGCTGGGATCGGAGGCCATGGCCACCGGCAGCTGCTCCCAGTCCTGCCAGCCGGCAGGCTCATACCAGCGGTGCCACAGCCGGCCATCCTGGCCGCGGGCGAAGACGTCGATACGGTCGGGTCCCCACGAGCAGGCGGTTGGGTTCCCCGTCAGCTGGCCGCCGTGTGGGTGCCATTCGTGCCAGGCGGCGCCATCCCAGTAGATGTCCCACAGCTGGCCATCTCGCCATATGGCGAAGACCTGCATCTCGTCGGCGGCCCAGCTGGTCACCGCCGGCGTCGAGGCAAGCTCGCCGGCCAGAGACTCCCATCCATCCATCAGCCGAATAATGCCGCACTCCGCATCGGGCATCGCAGCCCGGCCTTATGCTCCGCGCGTGGAGCGCTGGCAGACCATCATCGAGCCATTCCGCATCAAGAGCGTCGAGCCCATCCGGCTGACGACGGTGGAGGAGCGCGAGCGGCGCCTGGAAGCGGCCGGCTACAACCTCTTCAACCTGCATTCGGACGATGTCCTGATCGACCTGCTGACCGATTCGGGCACGGGCGCCATGTCGGCCGAGCAGTGGGCCGGCATGCAGCGTGGCGACGAGAGCTATGCCGGCTCACCTTCGTGGTATCGGTTCCTGGAGAGCGTGCAGGAGCTCTTCCCGTTCAAGCACGTGATCCCCACCCACCAGGGCCGGGCGGCGGAGAAGATCCTGTTCGGCGTGGTCGGCGGGCCGGACAAGGTCGTGCCGAACAACACGCACTTCGACACGACCCGTGCCAACGTCGAGTTCACCGGTGCGGAGGCGGTCGACCTTGTGATCGAGGAGGGCCGCAACCCATCGGTCATCCACCCCTTCAAGGGAAACATGGATACCGCCGCGTTGGAGGCCTTCATCGCCGAGCGCGGGGTCGAGCACATCCCGCTGGTGATGGTCACCGTCACCAACAACTCCGGCGGCGGGCAGCCGGTGAGCCTGGAGAACCTGCGCGCGGTGCGCGCCATCTGTGACCGATACGGCCTGCCGCTCTTCCTGGACGCGTGCCGGTTCGCGGAGAACGCGTGGTTCATCAAGCAGCGCGAGGACGGCTACGCGGACCGATCCATCCCGGACATCGTGCGCGAGATGGCGGCGCTGGCGGACGGCATGACCATGTCGGCCAAGAAGGACGCCATCGCCAACATCGGCGGCTGGCTGGCGATGAACGACGACTCCTGGGCGGAGCAGGCCCGAGCCCTCGAGATCCTGACGGAGGGCTTCCCGACGTACGGCGGCCTGGCGGGCCGCGACCTGGAGGCCATCGCCCAGGGCCTGCACGAAGTCATTGACGAGGACTACCTGCGCTACCGGATCCGCTCGACCGCCTACCTTGGAGAGGCGCTGGTGGAGGCCGGCGTGCCGTGCGTC
>DATBRW010000040.1:0-7658 GCA_036560125.1 Candidatus Limnocylindria bacterium | reverse complement strand
CGCGACCAAGGTCATCACCCAGGCCGAGAGCGGCTCGAACGTGCTGATGCACCTCGGTGGCTACGAGACGCTCAACGCGCTCCGCATCATGGTCCCCGGCCTCCGCGACCGCGGCTTCCTGCTGACGTCCCTGTCAGACCTGCTGAACTAGCCGCCAACCTCCTGCATCCCGGGTTTCGGGGTCAGGGTTGCGTTCAGGGCTTCATCGAGGATGCCGATGGCGATGTCGACCTCCGCCTCGTCGACGATCAGGGGCGGGCTGAGCCGCAGCGTGGCTTCTCCACACTCCAGCACCAGCAGGCCTCGCTCGAACGCCGCCTGCTGCACGGCGTTGGCCGCCTCGTGACTGTCGAACTCGATGCCGATCATCAGCCCGATGCCGCGCACGTCACGCACGCCCTCGTGACGGGCCGCAATGCCCTCGAGCCGCTCGCGCAGCACGGCGCCGATCGTGGCCGCGTTATCGATCAGGCCGTCCGCCAGCAGGTCCAGCGTGGCCAGACCGGCGGCAGCGCAGACTGGGTTGCCCGCGAAGGTCGACCCGTGGGCCCCGGGCGGCCAGGTCCAGACCGACTCCCGGGCGATGAACGCGCCGATTGGCATACCGGAGGCGATGCCCTTGGCGCTGGTCACGATGTCCGGCTCGACGCCGACGTGCTCCATCGCCCACCAGCGGCCGGTGCGCCCCATGCCCGACTGGATCTCGTCGGCGATCAGCAGGATGCCGTGCTCATCGCACAGCTCCCGCAGCCCGGCCAGGAAGGTGGCCGGGGCGGGGAAGTAGCCGCCCTCGCCCTGCACCGGCTCGATCACGATCGCCGCCACGTCGGTCGGCGCGATGATCCGGCCCAGGATGCTGGAACGCAGGGTGGCCAGCTCGGCGCTGCCGTCGCCGCCGGATCCCTCGCGCCAGGCGCGGATTCGGGGGAACGGGGTGTGGTGGACCATCGGCAGCAGCGGTCCGAAGCCGGCGCGCTGCTTGATCTTGGAGTTGGTCAGCGACAGCGCGCCAAGCGTCCGACCGTGGAACGCGCCCTCGAAGGCGATGATCCCGGGCCGATGGGTGTGGTAGCGCGCCAGCTTGATGGCCCCCTCGACTGCCTCGGTGCCCGAGTTGGTGAGGAAGACCCGCGCGCGCTCGTCGAACGGGGCAATCGATGCCAGCCGCTCCATGAACTCCAGGTAGCGCGGCTCGTAGAAGTCGGTGGCGGCGATGTGGATCAGCCGATCCGCCTGCTCCTTGATGGCCGCCACTACGCTCGGGTGAGCGTGGCCGGTGCTGGTCACGGCAATGCCGGCCGCGAAATCGAGGAAGCGGTTGCCGTCGACATCGGTCACGGTCAGCCCACTGGCCGACTCGGCGACCAGGGGATAGGCGCGCGTGAGGCTGGGGCTGGCCACTGCCTCGTCGCGCTCGATGAGAGCCCGGGCCCTGGGGCCCGGCAGCTCGGTGAGGATGCGCGGCGCCGAATCGCGGGCAGCCGCGGCGGGTGTGGTCTCGATGCTCATCGGTACCAACTCCGAAGCGGAGCGGCGCGTCCTGCCCGCGCCCCTGGCTAATTGCCGGGCATGGTATCAGAGGCTATTCGAGCCTCACCGCCACGGCCTCGCCGATCAGCCCCGGCCCGCGGTAAACGAGGCCCGTCCAGAGCTGCACCAGGTCGGCGCCCGCCGCATATGCCGCCGCCACGTCGTCGGTGGAACCGATGCCGCCCGAGGCGATGATCACCTTCGGGCGAGACATGACCGCGCGAGCGCGCGTCACGGCCTCCAGCATCCGATCGCGCAGCGGCGGGCCGGATAGGCCGCCGGACTCCTGGCGCTGGGCCGATGCCAGGCCGTCGCGGGCGGTCGTCGTGTTGCTGAGGATGAGGCCGTCGCCGTTCTCGGCCACGGCGGCGACCAGCGCCACGAAGGCATCGGCCTCAAGGTCCGGAGCCAGCTTGACCAGCAGGGGACGGCTGGACGATTCATGCTCACCGGCTGCGCGCAGCGTGGCCAGCAGCGCGCGCAGCTGGTCCGGCTGCTGTAGGTCGCGCAACCCCGGCGTGTTGGGCGAGCTGACGTTGATGGCGACGTAGTCGGCCACCGGCGCGACGAGACGGAACGCCGCGAGGTAGTCGGCGGTGGCCTGGTCGGGAGGCGTCGCCGCACCGCGACCGATGTTGACACCCACCACGAAGCCGGCCGGCAGGTGGCGGCGCGCCAGCATCACGTTGCGCGCCATCGCGGCGGCGCCGGCGTTGTTGAAGCCCATGCGATTGATCAGCGCCTCGTCGGACGGCAGGCGGAACAGGCGCGGCCGAGGATTGCCGCCCTGCGCCAACGGGGTCACGGTGCCCACCTCGATGAAACCCAGCCCCAGCGCCTCCCAGCCGCGTAGGGCGACCCCGTCCTTGTCGAAGCCGGCACCCACGCCGACCCGATTGCGAAATTGCTGTCCCAGGAGCGTGGCCGAGGCGGTGGGCTCGTGCCGGGCGCCGGAGGCCAGGCCCGCCGCGCCGCGACCGATGGTGTTGGTGCCGGCGGCGCGCAGGCCGCTCAGGGTCAGGCGATGGATTCGCTCAGGCTCGAATGCGAACAGGGGCGGGCGCGCCGCGCGGTAGGCCAGGGCGCGCCAGCGGCTCACTCGTCGTGGGCGCGAGGAAAGGCCATCTCCATCGGGCGCAGCGGCGGCAGCGGCTCGCCGTCGGCATCGGTCTCGACGCCGGCCGGAGCCATGAACTCGTGCCAGACCTCGGTGCCGCCAGCCGGCGGATCGTCAAGCTCCTTGATGGCGACGATGCCCTCGAAGCGGATGATCCCGGTGTCGCCGACCTCCGTCTCGAACTCGTCCTCGTACTCGGCCGCGATCTCAACCGCGCGGCCCAGCGCCGTCTCCTCGTCCTCGCCGTCGACCAGCACCACCCGGTCCTCGATCATGGCCTGCGACTGGGCCGCGCCGACCAGGTAGGCATAGCGCAGCTGGACGCTGAACCAGCCGCTGGGATCGACAATCGGCTCCAGCGCATCCAGCTCGTCCAGGCGCACGTGTTCACCGGCGGTCGAGTGGCCGTTGCGGCCGTTCCCGCCGGCAGGCGTATCGGTCATGTCAGGCGGGCGGCTCGCCCATGACGGTCTGCGATTGCTCGCGCAGGAATTGCTGGACGTAGTAGGGGCCAAGGCCGCTCTTGCCGGATGAGCCGGAGCCCTTCCAGCCGCCGAAGCTCTGGATCCCCGGCCAGGCCCCGGTGGTCGCGCCGGCGCGCCGGTTCACGTAGACCACGCCCGCCTGGATCGTGTCCAGGAAGCGCCGGATCTCGTCGTCGTCCTGGCTGAAGATCCCGGCCGTCAGGCCGTAGGGCGTGTCGTTCGCCTCGGCCAGGGCCTGATCCAGCGAGTCGACCTCGCCAACCACCAGGAACGGCACGAACAGCTCGTCGTGGAAGAGGCGGTGGCTGAGGGGCAGCCCTGTCACGACCGTGGGGCTGGGGAAGTAGCCGCGCTCGGTGCCAGGGTCGGCCAGCACCTCGCCACCAACCTCGATGGTCCCGCCATCGCGCTTCGCCTCCTCCACCGCGGTGGTGAACTTGCCGAGCGAGCGCTCGTTGATGACCGGACCCATCCAGTTGTCGCGCTCGGTTGGGTCGCCGACCTTGATTCCCTTGGCGCGCTCGACCAGCTTGTCGACGAACGATCGCGCCACCGAGCGCTCGACGTAGACCCGGCTGTTGGCGCTGCACTTCTGCCCGTCGAAGCCGAAGGCTGAGCGCATGACGCCCTCCGCCGCCTCGTCCAGGTCGGCGCTGGCGGTGATGATCGCCGGGTTCTTGCCGCCCATCTCGGTGATGATCGGGCGCGGATAGTCGCGGGTGAAGCCGGTGTACAGCTTCATGCCGACCTCGTAGCTGCCGGTGAAGACCATGCCGTCGATGTCGGGGCTCTCCTGCAGCTCCGCGCCGACCGTCTCGCCCGGGCCGGTGACGAGGTTGAAGACCCCGGCCGGCACGCCGGCCTCGCGCAGCGCCTCTCCGAACTTGTAGCCCATCAGCGGGGCATCCGAGGAGGGCTTGAGGACCACCGTGTTCCCGGCGATCAACGCTCCGGCGGCCGGGCCTCCGGCCAGTGCCATCGGGAAGTTGAAGGGGCTGATCACCGCCCACACGCCATGCGGCTTGAGCACGCTGCGGGTGTGCTCGGTCGGTGACAGCGAGCCCATTGGCTTCACGAAGCCGCCGTTGCGCTCCATCTCGTCGCTGTAATAGCGCAGCAGGTCGGCCGTCTCCTCCACGTCGCCCAGCGCCTCGAGGCGGTTCTTGCCGACCTCGAAGGCCATGAGCGCGGCATATTCGAACTGCCGCTCGCTGATCAGGTCGGCGGCATTGCGCAGGATCTCGAGCCGCTGCCGCCAGCCAAGGTCGCGCCAGGCCGGGTACGCAGCGCGTGCCGCCGCGATGGCGTCGCGCACGTCCAGGCGGGTGCCGACCGGGAAGCGGGCGACCACGATGTCGCGGTCGATGGGGGAGCGGTCCTCGAACTCCTCGGCCCCGCGCCGTTCCTCGCCGCCGATCTGCATCGGGTACGACTGGCCGAGGGTGCCTCGTACGCGCTCGACGGCGGCATCGAAGGCAGATTGCAGCTCCTCGTTGTCCGCGGACAGCGTGGCGTAGGTGATCTTCATCCGTGGGGTGGTGGTGGCCATGACGGCTGGCGTGCCTCCAGGTGGCTGGTGGCCTCAGGCGCAGTCGCGCCGGGGCGGAATGAGGTCGGCCTGCATTATCGCACCGGTCTCGCGCACGACCGGGAAACGCCGAAGGCCAGGCTCCGGGGGGAGAAGAGCCTGGCCTTCGACCGAGGGATGATAGATGCACCGATTCGCACCTGCAACGCAATTCCTGCACTGAATCCGCGATATTCCGGACGCCGGTACACGGATTGGCGAATCAGTCCTTGGCGCGGTGATAGAGGCCCAGGCGCAGACCGAGGCTGACCGGGTGCGGGCTCTTCAGGAAGGCGCGGCCGCGGTCGCCGTACAGCAGCGGGAGCAGCTCCATGGCCGCCGCCTCGTCGTGCAGGTCGACGCGCGTATGCACCACTTTGATCTTGAAATGGTGACGCAGCCACCAGCCGATGCGGCGCTGCGTCGCCTGGCGTGCGCGCTCGACCACCTCCGGCTCCAGCAGGCCGGCCATGTCGTCGCGGCCGTAATAGCCGATCACCACCAGCCTCCCGCCGGGTCGCAGCACCCGCATTGCCTCCTCGATGGCGGGCAGCCAGCGGTCGTCCGGGCCGATCTCGCCGGAGAGCACGATGTCGACCGCCGCATCGCGCAGCGGCAGGTGGTCGCCCCCGCCCTCGACGATGCGGATGTTGGGCTGGTGCGCCGCATCGGCCCGCTCCCGAGCCACGTCGCGCAGCGCCGCCTGGGCCTCGATGCCGTAGGTGCGCCCGGTGCGGCGGGCGAGCAGCAGCGGGTAGTCTCCGATCCCGGTGCCGACGTCGGCGATGCGCTTGCCGGAGAGCGGGACGATCCGCTCCAGCGCGGCCAGCACCTTGCGCTCGGGGTCGATGAGGTCGGCCAGACGCG
Organism: Candidatus Limnocylindria bacterium; assembly: GCA_036560125.1. Classification (GTDB taxonomy): domain Bacteria; phylum Chloroflexota; class Limnocylindria; order QHBO01; family QHBO01; genus DASSCW01. The sequence continues at coordinate 2,092 of DATBRW010000040.1, read as the reverse complement.
CGTGGAGGCCCGGGTCGGGATCGGTCCAGGACGGCAGGATCGCCCGCATCGGGTCAGCCTAGCGGGTCTAGGGAACGGTGACGCGCAGCTCCGCCGGAGACGCATCCTCCAGGGAAAGGATCGCCTCGCCGGCCAGCACCTGCAGGTCGAAGGCGACCTCGCCGCCCTGCTGCCGGGTGACCTGGATCGGGATGGTGAGCTCGCCACCCGGCAGCAACGGGCCCCACCCCAGCGAGGTGGTGCCCGCCGGCTCGCCGCTCTCGCCCGGGCCGCGGACCCACTTCGACCAGTCCTGGACCAGCGGTGGCCCGCCGTCCCGAATCCGCTGCTCCGATGGCCGAAACGGGGCCAGGAACAGGACCTGGTCCAGCTCCGTGTTCCAGCGCAGCACCAGCTCGCCCACGCGACGATCGGTGAGGTTCGTGACCGTCACCACGATCTCGCCGTCGCCATTGCTCGGCACGTTGGGATCGACTCGCACCGCCACCTGGCGATGGTCGCGGTTCGAGGGCAGTGCCAACGACAGCGGTGGCTCCGGCGTCGCCGTCGGCTCAACCGACGCGCTCGGCGAGGCGGAGGAGGGGGAGGCGGAGATCGTCGGCGTGGCCGACGGCTGGGCGGATGCGGAGGGTGACGCGCTCGGGCTCGGCGAGGGGCTGGACAGGCAGCCGGCCGCGACCAGCGCCAGCAGCGCCACAGCCACCGCCCGCCGGGCGTCAGGCACGCGGCGGACCGCTCAGCTCGGTCAGGCGGTGCTTGATGGCGAAGGTGGCGGCCTGGGCACGCGACGCCAGCGACAGCTTCGCCAGGATGTTGCTGACGTAGTTGCGCACCGTCTTCTCAGCCAGCTCCATGGCGACCGCGATCTCGCGGTTCGACTCGCCCAGGGCCAGGTGGGCCAGCACGCGCCGCTCCTGCTCGGTCAGCTCGCTGAACGCCCCGGATTCTTCGGCCTGCGCGGCCCGCCGCAGGCGATCCAGCACGCTGGCGGTGACGGCCGGGTCGAGCATCGACTGCCCCTGCGCCACGGCGCGCACGGCGCTGACCAGCTCGTCGGAGCCGATTCGCTTCAGGACGTAGCCGGAGGCGCCGGCCGCGATGGCATCGAACAGCGCCTCCTCGTCCGCGTAGCTGGTGAGCATCACCACCGGCGTGCCGGGCTGCTCCTCCGTGATCTGGCGACAGGCATCGGTGCCGGAGCCGTCGGGCATGCGGATGTCCATCACCACCACGTCCGGCCGCAGGGAACGGGACAGGCGGACCGCCTCCTGTCCGGAAGACGCCTCGCCCACCACCCGCAAGCCATCCTGCCGGTTGAGCAGGGCGGCCAGGCCGATGCGGACCACCTCGTGGTCGTCGGCGATCAGGATGCGGGTGCTGGGTGTTTCGGTCATGGCCTGCGGTGGGGTGCTCAGGTCGGTCGCCGGACGGTCGCGACCGGCATGGTAAGGGAGAGCTCCGTGCCCCGTCCGGGAGCGCTCTGGACGGTCAGGGTCGCGTCGAGCAGCTCCGCGCGGCGCCGCATGTTGGGCAGGCCATGAGCCGATCCGTCGCGGCCGCGGTCTGCCACCGCCTCAGGGTCGAAGCCGGCGCCGTCGTCGCGGATCTCCAGCTGGAGGCCGCGCTTCGAGGAGGCCAGCCGAACCTCGACGCGTCGCGCCTTGGCGTGGCGCAGCACGTTGCTGAACGCTTCATGCACGATCTGGTGCAGCTGCGCAGCCTGTTCGGGGGTGAGCCTTGGCTCCCACTCGCCCTCCACGGTCAGCTGCAGCTCGACCAGCGTGTTGGCGCGCAGCTCGTCGGCCACGCTGCGCACGATCTCCTCCGCGTCGAGCGTCTCCAGCCCGGCGCTGCGCAGGTCGAAGATGGTGGCCCGGATGTCATTGCTGATCCGCTCCAGCTCGTTCAACACCGTGCGGATGCGCGCCCTGGGCACCTCGGCCGCCGGATCCAGGGCGGCGCTTGCCTCGTCCAGGTGCAGGCCCGCGGCGTAGATCGACTGGATGATCCCGTCGTGCAGGTCGCGCCCGATGCGCTCCCGCTCGCGGGCCAGCAGCTCGCGCCGACGCCCCGCGGCCAGGGCGCGATCCGT
>DATBRW010000039.1:0-3464 GCA_036560125.1 Candidatus Limnocylindria bacterium | reverse complement strand
CGGAAGTCATCGTAGAGAATGACGTGGACCCGATCGCGGCCGAACGCCTCGAAGTAGCGCTCCAGCTGCTCGGCGAAGCGCACGCTTTCGCGGTAGTAGAGCGTCTCCAGCCGGATCGGTCCCGGTGGCAGGCGCTCTCCGCGACGACGCTCCGGCTCCGCCGCCAACGCCTCCGCGAAGTCGGGGATGTCCTCGGCCGCATTGAAGAGCAGCTGGCTGTGCTGCGCATGCATGACGTCCACCGGGTTGCGCAGCATGACGATGATCTGCGCCTGCGGCGCAAAGTCGTGGATCTCGCCGGCCGCGCAGCGCGAGTAGAGGTACCAGGCCGACGCCTCGCCCACGCGCTGGCCATCTCGCGCATCGGCGAACAGCGACAGGTACTGCTCCTGGGTCATCCGCCCGTAGCGACGGGTGAGGTCATCGCCGAAGTAGAGCGGCTCTTTGTGGAACGGCATGAAGACCTGCGGATGCTGCCCCAGGTAGTCGTAGAGCGCCGTGGTCCCGGACTTGAAGGCGCCGACGATGAAGAAGTCGGGGTGCCGCTCCGGCGTGGCGGGGTCGCGCTGCATCAGGCGAGATGATAGGGGCGCGGCCGAAAACGGTCCGTCATCCGCTTCCGGGAGGGGGTCGCCGGCGCCGGGGAATGGCCTGTCGGGCGAAGCCCAGCACGTCGCGCATCAGCCCACGGTCGAAGACCCAGAGCGCGCCAACGAAGGTGATCGCGCCGATGCCGAGGAGTGCCACCAGCAGCACCCACGGCTCCCGCTCGCCGAGCAGGTAGCGCCCGCCGATCATCACCAGCGCCATCACCACCGTCGCGGCCGCGACGCCGCGCAGCCGTGCAAGGTACGCCCCGATACCGATGCCCGCGTAGCGCTGCATCCAGAGCAGGTTCAGCGGCAGCAGCAGGTAGGCGGGGATGACGTACGCCGCCGCCACCGCCACGATCTGGTGGGACTGGACGGCCACCAGGAAGCCACCCACGGTCAGGATGGTGGTCACCAGCCGGAAGCGGAACGCGACGTCCGGCCGCCCCACCGCGTTCAGCATGGCGAGGCTCAGCGCCTGGATGGCGACCACCGGACCGATGAGCAGCAGCACGCGCGCGACCGGCCCGCTCTGATCCCACCGGCCGCCGAACAGGACCACGATCAGCTCCGGCGCCACGATCGCGGCCGCGATGTAGCCGGGCAGGATCACCGTGGCCGCGGCCGCGGTAACGCGGTTGTAGGTGCGCACCATGCGCTCCGGGTCGTCCTGCAGCCGGCTGAAGACCGGAAACGTCATCTTGCGGGTGATCTGCACCAGCACCGCCTGGGTGGCGGTCAGGATTCGGTAGCCCACCACGTAGAAGCCCAGCGCGACCGGGCCGATCACCGCGCCGACCAGCAGGTTGTCGACGTTGCGGGTCATGTACGTGATCACGTCGCCGCCCACGATGTGAATGCCGAAGCGGAACAGGCTCCCGAACTCGGCGCGCGAGGCGTTCCACGACGGCCGCCACGACGTCACCCACCACAGGGTCAGCACCGAGAAGATCGTCGCCGCCACCTGCTGCGCCACCAGCGCCCACACGCCCCAGCCCGCCAGTGCCGCGATCACGCCCACCACGCCGCCACCGGCCGAGGCGGCGAGCGCCCGCAGGGAGAGGCTGCGGAAGGCAAGGTCGCGGCGCAGCAGGGCAATCTGGATGGTCGTGAAAGCGGCGAGCACAAACGTCAGCGACAGCACCTGCAGGATCGGCTGCAGCTCCGGCTCGCCCAGCAGGGCGGCGATCGGCCAGGCCAGCAGGAAGAGGGCGACCGTCAGCAGCCCGCCGGTGGCCACCGCCACCCAGAAGGCGGTGTCGATCTGCAGCGGGGTGATCTCTCGGCGCTGCACCAGCGCGTCACCCATCCCCTGGTCGACCAGCAGCTGGGCAAACAGCACGAACACCATGGCCAGCGCGACGAGGCCGAAATCCTCGGGCAGCAGCAGCCGAGCCAGCACCGCAAAGACGACCAGGTCGATCCCCTGACGCCCCCAGGTGCCGATCAGGGTCCAGGTCAGGCCGGTGGCGACGTCCTGCCGGAAGCGGCGGCGTGCGTCGCGGGAGTCGGGCTCCGGCGCATCGGGCGGCGAACCCGGATCGCCCTCGATGGGCTCGGACATGCCGCGCAGTGTATCCGCGTGCCGGTCACCTCCACAGCGCCGCGGCCGAGGGCACGGCACAATGCGCGCCATGCAATCAACGCAGTCGAGCGGCCCGTGCGTCGCGATCATCGGCCTTGGCTACGTCGGCGCCGTCACCGCGGCCTGCATGGCCCAGATGGGCCGATCCGTGATCGGCGTCGACCAGGACGCGGTCAAGGCGGATGCCATCGCCGCCGGCCAGTCGCCCATCTCCGAGCCGGGCCTGGACGAGGCGCTGGCGGCCGGAGTCGCAGCGGGGCGCATCCGGGTTGCCCCCATCGGCGAAGCGGTGGCGGCGGCCGACGTGATCATGATCGCAGTCGGGACGCCGTCCGCGCCGTCCGGCGCGCTGGACCTGACGGCCGTCCTACGGGTGGCCGAGGAGATCGGTGCAGCCCTGCCAGGTGATGGACGCTTCCGCACGGTCGTGGTGCGCAGCACGGTCCTGCCGGGGACGACCGAGGAGCTGGTGCAGCCCGCCCTGGAGCGGGGCTCGAGCATGACCGCCGGCAGTGACTTCGGCCTGGCCATGAACCCCGAGTTCCTGCGCGAGGGCAGCAGCATTCGGGACTTCTACGAGGCCTCGCGCACCATCATCGGCGCCAATGACGATCGCTCCGCGGAACAGGTGACGGCCGCCTACGAGGGCCTGGCTTCGCCGTTCGAGGTGGTCCCGATCCGGGCGGCGGAGATGGTGAAGTACACCGACAACGCCTTCCACGCAACCAAGATCGCCTTCGCCAACGAGATCGCCTCGTTCGCGCGCGCCAACGGCGTGGACGGGCGCGAGGTGATGCGGCTGATGATGGCCGACCAGCGGCTGAACATCTCGACCACCTACCTGCGGCCGGGCTACGCCTTCGGCGGCTCGTGCCTGCCCAAGGACCTGCGCGCCATCACCGATCGGGCTCGCAAGTCCGACGTGGAGCTGCCGCTGCTCGACGCGGCGCTGGCGAGCAACGCCGCCCACTTCGAGCGCGGCGTGCGCCTGGTCGAGGACGCCGGCGGACGGCGCGTTGCGCTGCTGGGCCTCTCCTTCAAGTCCGCCACCGACGACCTCCGCGAGTCGCCGGCGGTCTCGCTGGCCGAGCGGCTGATCGGCAAGGGCTATCGGCTGGCCATCTACGACCCCGACGTCGACCCGGCGTTGCTGCGTGGCGCCAACCGCGCCTTCATCGAGCAGCACCTGCCGCACCTGCTGGAGCTGCTGCGTGGCTCCCTGGACGAGGCGCTGGCCGAGGCGGACACGGTCATCGTCACCAAGCGCTGGCCGGGCCTCGAGGACCTTG
>DATBRW010000038.1:0-5473 GCA_036560125.1 Candidatus Limnocylindria bacterium | reverse complement strand
ACCAGCCACCGCCACCACCCGCCAGCTGGAACCGGTGCGCCCGTCGGAGCCACTGGCCGGCCTGCCGGACCAGAGCCCCGTGCCGCTGGCCGATGCCGTCGGGCGCTTCCTGCATCGCATGGGCGACGCCATCGACGGGCTCCAGGCGGCCCTGGGCAAGGCGATCCTGTACGCCTTCAACGTCCTGTTCGCCTTCGTGCCGCGACGCCGGCCGCAGTACCCGCGCCAGATCCTGCGCACGGCCGCCGTGGAGGAGGGACGCCGCAGGCGGCTGGGGATGCTGGGCATGGCCGGCGTGGCGCTGCTGCTGGCGTTCGGCACCAGCGTGGCCAGCCTGCCGGCGGTTTCGCCGACCCAGGCCATCCCGCGGGCCACTGTCGCGCGGCAGGCGATCGAGGACACGCACGACTTGATGGCCCGGGTCGACGAGGAGGTCGATGGCCACGACCTGGTTGACCGCGAACCGGAGGCTGCGACCGAGCTGCTGAACCAGGCCTTCGCCGCCATCGAGCGAGCGGCGGGAGCCGGCGTGCCACCAACCTCGCTGAACCCCCTGCGCGACCGCGTCGACCTCGGCCTGGACCGCATCTACGCCGTGGCCCGCATCGGTGAGGCCAGCACGCTGGTCGACCTGGCGACGCCGTTCCCGGGTGTGGCGCCGTCAGCCATGGTGGCCGCCAGCGACGGTTCCCTGTGGGTGGCGGACAGCGGCCGCGGCCGCCTGATCCGGATCGATGGCCGCGGTCGCGCGCAGGTCGTCTACCGCGCCGGCCAGGCGATCGGCGAGCTGGCCGCCGGCGACCCGTGGCTGCTCGCCACCGCCGCCACCGACGTGGTGCTGGTCGACCGCCAGCGGCAGGCGTGGCGCTTCGACCTCAGCGAGCAGACGCCGCAGCCGCTGAGCGTGCCGGGGCTGGATGAGATCGGGGGCCGCAGCCACCTCCTCGCCGCGCTGCAGCACCGGCCGCCGCTCGAGATCTTCAACCTGTACGCCGTCGACGCCGCGCGGGACCTGGTGCTGAAGTGGTCACCGGGTGACGTGGTGCCGGTCGTGTACCCGCGGTCACCGGAGCGCTTCCTGACCGAGGAGCCGGACCTGCCGCCCGGCGACGCGCGTGACCTGTTCGTTGACGTCAACGTCTGGCTGCTGCAGCGCAACACGGTGACCCGGGTCAATTTCGGCGTGCCGCTGCCGCAGGAGGACTACTCCCTCGATCCGCCGCCGGACGGCGAAGTGCGCCAGCCGGTCGACTACCGCCTGATCGATGGCGCCACGGTCGGCGACCGCGAGCTGTTCTACGTCTACGACGCGGCGAACGCCCGGATCGTCGCCTACCAGCGTGCCGACGGCGCCTTCGTCCGGCAGTGGCTGGCGCCACGCAGCGGCACCTGGGCCGGCGTCCTGGGCGAGGTGGTCGACATGTCGGTCGGATCGGTCGCCGACGGGCCGCCGGTCGCCACGCTGCTGACCCCGGATTCGGTGGTCCGCGTCGTCCTCGAGTAGGCCGACTAGAATCGGGCCATGCGCGACCAGCCTTTCGGCCGGGTGCGGCTGATCGAGATGGTGGTGGAGAGCGTCCGCGTCCACATGCTCTCCAGCCAGCACGTGGTGATCCTCAAGGAGTCCGAGCGCGATCGGTATCTGCCGATCTGGATCGGTCCATCCGAGGCCAACGCCATCGCCATGCGGCTGCAGGGCCTCTCGGCGGAGCGCCCGCTGACCCACGACCTGATGGTGAGCGTGCTGTCCGCGCTGAACTCGAGCCTCAGCCGGGTTGTGGTCACCCACGTCACGGAGGGCACCTTCCACGCCCGCCTGTACCTGGAGCTTGCCGATGGGAGCGAGGCCGAGATCGACTCGCGCACCTCGGACGCCATTGCCATCGCGGTGCGCACCGGGTCGACCATCTACGTCGACGAGCGGGTGCTGGACGAGGCCGGCGTCGAGCCGGAGCAGGAGGACGGGGACTCCGATGAGAAGCTGGCCGTGTTCCGCGAGTTCGTGAACTCGCTGGACGTGGACCTGGAGTCCGGCGAGAGCCCGCCGTCCGAGGAGCAGACCTCCTAGTCCCGGGTGTACAGCACCTGGTCGCGGCGGGTCCAGAGCGCCCAGCGCAGCACTGCCAGGTCCCGGAACGTGCGCAGGATCTTGGTGAAGCTCGCCCCGGTGTTGGTGCCCGCCGCCCGCGGAAAGTGATTGACCCCGACCTGCGCCATCCGCACGCCGCGCGCCCGCAGCTTGATCAGCATCTCGGCGGACAGGAAGGGGCCGTCGGCATCGAGCCGCAGCCCGTCGAACACCTCGCGCCGGAACAGCTTCATGGCGCAATCGATATCCCGTACCCGCAGCCCGAAGGCCACCGACACGATGGCGTTGTAGGTCTTGGCGATGAAGATGCGATGGAACGGGTCGCGGCGCTTGATGCGGTAGCCGATCACCGCGTCCACCGGGCGTGAGACATCGGCCAGCCGGTCGAGCAGGCGCTGCATCTCGGACAGATCGAACTGCAGGTCGCCATCGGAGAAGCAAATGAGCTCGCCGCGGGCCTCGCGAAAGCCCGATTTCAGGGCGCCGCCATAGCCGCGGTTCGGCTGGTGGTGGACCCGCACGCGCGGGTCGGCGGCGGCCAGCGCATCGGCCAGCTCGGGGGTGCGATCGGACGAGCCGTCGTCAACGGCCAGCACCTCCAGCGAGCCGTCGACCAGGGGCCCGATCTGCTCCAGCGCCAGCTGCACGGTGCGCTCGATGTTCTCCTCCTCGTTGTAGGCGGGGAAGAAGAAGGTGAGCCGCGGTCGTGCTCCGGCGCCCGGCGTGGCCGGCACGGGCGGGGAGGCCGTCAACGTGGTCCCTCGACATGCAGCAGGTCCGTGTAGCCGGAGTAGGTCGGTATGGTCTCCGTCTCCCAGGTCAGCACGAGGCGGTCAAGCTCCCAGAACGGCGGCACCAAATAGACCGGGCGCTTGCCCAGGAAGGACTCGATGGTCCGATCGATCGTACCGTAGGCCGGGTTGTCCAGGATGGTGCGCTCGTCGATGATCGCCACGTCCGGGCGCTCGTTCAGCACCCAGCGGTGGTACCAGAGGGGAGTGGAGTAGCTCCACCAGCTGATAACCACCGCGTCCTCCGGCACCGCGCGGTAGACCGATTCGACCCAGGCGTCGGCGTCGCGGTTGGCACCCTGCTCGGCTCGCTCGGGATACCGCGCCAGCAGGCTGAGTCCGGGGAGCAGCGCGGCGGCGCCCAGCACCAACGCGCCGGTGGCAACCGCCACGCGCCGCCGACCCAGGCAGGCGAAGGACCGCCGGCTGGCATCGGCCATGGCGCGGGCCGCGGTGGCTGCCACGGCGCTGATGCCGACGCCAATCATGATCGCGCCCACCAGCACGGTGAGCAGGTAGTAGCGCGCGATGTCGCCGTCGACGTAGTTCATCGAGTAGATGACGTTCGGCAGGACCAGCAGCAGCATGAACAGGAATGCGCGCAGGTCACGCGCGGCCAGGATCGAGGATCCCACCGCGGCCATCAGCCAGCCGGGACCGATGAACTGGCGGGCCAGCACCCCGGACGCATCGGCCCATTTGGCGCCGAAGTTGGCGAACGGATTGGCGAGGGGGTCGAACAGGTCGTGGAACTGCTCGGCGAAGACCAGGTAGCGGAAGCGCTCGAAGGTGTTCGGCCGGGCATAGAACAGCGGCGGCTCGGGCGGGATCAGGGCGCGAATCGGGATGTAGGCATAGACGCTCATGCCCAGCGCCAGCAGGGCGGCGCAGCCCAGCACCAGCCGCCAGCGTCGCCACAGGTTCTGGTCGACGAACAGCAGCCAGGCGCCGATGCCGAAGGCCATCAGGCCGATGAGCGGGTGGTTGCCCATGCCGAGGCCGAACACGAGTGAGGCGCCGAGCAGCCAGCCGTCGGCGCGCCGGGCCCTGGAACGCTCAGCGGCGCGCCAGACGAGCAGCAGCCAGATCAGCAGCGCCGCCAGCAGGATGTGCAGTGCGTGCACGTCGGCACGGATCGCGTTGCGCCACGGTTCGGAGGCGAGCGCGAAGGCCAGGCCGGCCACGGCGGCCGAGCCGGCCACGGCCCACCGATGTCGCTCCGCGGCGAGCTGGTCGACGCTCAGCACCACGAAGGCGCTGGCGGCCGCCACGCACACGCCGGAGAGCAGGTTCATGCGCCACGCCACCTCGCCCAGTGGCAGCTGGCTCCACAGCCAGCCGAGCAGGGTGTAGGTCGGGAAGCCGGTGGGGTGGAAGATCGACAGCGTGTAGGGCACCGTCTGCGCCTCGGCGGTGTCCCAGAAGCCGGTCGCCGGCAGCATGGTGCGCAGGTAGATGGCGAGGGCCACCAGAGCCACCGCGACCGCACTCCAGGCCGCCTCCGACGAGGCGTAGGGGATGACCGAACGATGCCCGTCTGAGGAAACTCCGGCCCGGTCGGGAGCGTCCGAGCCTGCGTGTATACTCACCGCCACCTTGGCGTGGAAGACCCGCCGGCGCCGCCCGTGAGCGACGCGCCGGCACCGATGACCCGCGACTCCGTGGGGCGGGGCGCGAGGCCAATCGGCTTCTCCCTGCCGCGCGACGCAGTCACGCTCCTCATCGTCATCATCATCGGCGGGATGCTCCTGCGCGTCCTGGTCGGGGGCGTCCTGCTGCCGCTGTCCGGCTTCCGGATCGACGTCGGTGACTTCACCGCTTGGGCGCAGCGACTGGCGGAGCGCGGACCCGGCGAATTCTACGATCCGTCCTACTTCAGCGATTACCCGCCCGGCTACCTCTATGTCCTGTGGCTGCTGGGATCCATTGGCCGGGCGCTCCAACCCCTGATCCTGGGCGTGGACATCACGGCGGGGCTGGTCAAGCTGCCGGGCATCCTGGCCGACGCCGGCGTCGCCGCCATGCTCTTCCTCTACTCACGGCGCTACCTGGATGGCAAGTTCGGGACCTGGAGCGGTGAACGGCTGGGCCTGATCGCCGCCGCCATCTACCTCTTCAACCCGGGCACCGTCTTCAACTCGGCGGTCTGGGGGCAGGTCGACTCGGTCGGCGCGCTGGCCGTGATGGTCACGCTCTACTGGCTGGCACGCGGCTGGACGGAGCTGGCGGCCGTCGGCGCCACGGTGGCGCTGCTCATCAAGTTCCAGTACGCCTTCGTGATCCCGATCGTGGCGATCGTGGGCCTGAAGCGGCACCTGTTCGGCCGCTCGGCGGATCCGCAGCGGGACGGGCAGCCGGACCGGCTGCGGGTGCTCACTTCGCTGGCCGCCGGCCTCGGCACGCTGGTGGTCCTGATCTGGCCGTTCGGCCTTTCCATCTGGGCGCCATCGCAGCCGACCCACGGCCTGATCGATCGCTTCATCTCGGCCGCCAACCTCTACAAGGGCCTGACCATCAACGCCTTCAACCTGTGGCGCAACGCCTGGAGCGGGATGGGCGACACCATCACCTGGGGCTGCGACGCGCCGAACCC
>DATBRW010000037.1:0-2713 GCA_036560125.1 Candidatus Limnocylindria bacterium | reverse complement strand
CCTCGTTGGCAGCCATCCCCTCGCGGTCACCGGCGCGGAAGGCTTCGGCGCTCTCGCGCCGCTGCTTGAGCTGCCTGCCGAGGACGTCGAGGTAGTCCTCATCGGTCAGGGAGCGGCCCAGCTCGATCTGTCGGTTGTGGGCGGCGGACATCGCCATGCGCAGCGTCTGCGTGCGGCGCTCGTCGCGAGCGCGCATCGCGTCGCGCATGGCGGACTCGATCCGGTCTTGCAGGGTCATCGGTGCATGCTGGCGGGGCGGATCAGGCCTCGCTGGGAGTGACGGGAGCGTCTGGCGGTTATTCGCGGGTTACCTTGCGCTTCTTGGCTTCCTTGCGCTTCCGCTTCACGCTGGGCTTCTCGTAGTGCTCGCGGCGTCGCGCCTCGGCCAGGATCCCCGACTGCTGGATCTTCTTGTTGAATCGGCGCAGCGCACTCTCGAACGACTCGTTCTCGCCCACGCGGACCTCTGCCAAACGTCTCGCCTCCTATCTGCCGTGATTCGCGCCTCGACGATTTCTCGCCCGGCGCGCAAGCCCGCGGAGTCTATCAGTGGAGGTGCAGAGGGTCAACGCGAGCCGCAGGTGGCGGGGATGCGACGCGTAGACTCCACCGCGATGCCTGCCGATCCCGCTGCCGACCTCTCGTCATTCGTCGCTGGGCTGCGTGTGGACCCTGGCTCCACGGTGGAGCTGGAGGAAATCGACGCGGGTGGGACGCCGGGCTTCGACGGCGACCGCGAGGCCGCCGAGGCCGAGCTGAAGACGCTGCGCGACGAGCTCACCGACTTCCAGGAGCGGTTGTGGGCCGAAAAGGGGCAATCCCTGCTGATCGTGCTGCAGGCCATGGACGGCGGCGGCAAGGACGGCACCATCCGCAAGGTCTTCACCGCCTTCAACCCGCAGGGCACCCGGGTCACCGGCTTTGGCGTGCCGACCGAGGAGGAGCTGGCGCACGACTTCCTGTGGCGGATCCATCCCAACGCCCCCGGCAAGGGCCGGATCGGCATCTTCAACCGCAGCCACTACGAGGACGTGCTGGTGGTGCGTGTCAACGAGCTGGCGCCGAAGACGGTCTGGAGCGGGCGGTACGACCTGATCAACGCGTTCGAGCTGTCGCTGGCCGCGGCCCACACCACGATCCTGAAGTTCATGCTGCACGTCAGTCGCGACGAGCAGCGCGAGCGGTTCGAGAAACGGCTGGATGATCCGGCCAAGCGCTGGAAGTTTCGCCTGGCCGACCTGGACGCCCGAGCCAAGTGGGGCGACTACATGGCCGCCTACGCCGATGCCCTGTCGCGCTGCTCCACGCGGCACGCGCCGTGGTTCGTGATTCCCGCGGACCGCAAGTGGTACCGCGACCTGGCGGTGGCCCGGATCGTGACCGATGCGGCACGCCGCATGAACCCGCAGTTCCCCGAGCCCGAGGAAGACCTGACAGGGGTTGTCGTCTCGGACTGAGTCGGGGGCCGCCCGGCCTACCGCTTGGTGAAGCCGCGCAGGATCGACTTGAGGATCGTGTTGAAGGCTCCGCTGCGGGCGACCCGCGAGCCCTCCTTCGCGACCTCGCCCCAGTCGAGGTCGTCCTTGCGCTCCGGCGCGTGAGTTGGGCGTTTGGCCCCGCCGGAAGACTTCTTGGCGGGATCCGAGACGTCGATGGTGGGTGACGGCGCCGGGGACGGAGCCTGCGGCGCCGGACGCAGCATCTCCTCCGCCGACGCCGGGTTCGCATCGGCCGCGTATTTGGCGGCGATGGTCGAGGCCGCCACCGCTGCGCCGAGCGCGGCGGGATCCAGCTGCGCCATCAGCGACATCGGCGGCCGCATCATGGTCCGCGCGGTGGGCATCGGCACGCCCTTCGGGCTCAGCCCCGTCACCAGCGCCTCACCGATGCCCAGCTGGGTCAGCTCCTGCTCGACCTCGTAGAACTCGGTCAGTGGGAACGTCTCGGCGGTGGCCTTGACCACCTTCAGGTCATCGGGCGTGAAGGCGCGGAGGGCGTGCTGGACGCGGTTGCCCAGTTGGCCCAGCACTTCATCGGGAACGTCGGCCGGGGCGTGGGTGACGAAGAAGACGCCGACGCCTTTTGAGCGTATGAGGCGGGCCACCAGCTCGATCTGCTGCAGGAACGCCTTGTTCGCGTCGCGGAACAGCAGGTGCGCCTCATCGAAGAAGAAGACCAGCTTGGGTTGATCCAGGTCGCCGACCTCGGGGAGCGACTCGTACAGGCGCGCCAGCAGCCACAGCACGAAGGTCGAGAACAGGACCGGCCGGTCCTGCATGTCGGCCAGCTCCAGCACGCTGATGATGCCGGCCCCCTCGGGCGAGGTCCGCAGGAAGTCGGCCACCTCGAACTCCGGCGCGCCGAAGAATGCATCAGCGTCCTGCTGCTCAAGCCCGACGATGTTGCGGATCATGACGCCGACGGTGGCGGTCGCCACGCCCCCGTAGGCCTCCATCTCCTTCTTGCCAAGGTCGCTGTTCAGGTGGTTCAGCAGCGCGCGCAGGTCCGCCAGGTCGACCAGCGGCATCTTGCGGTCCTCGGCGTACTTGAAGGCCATGGCCAGCACGCTTTCCTGGGTCTCGTTGAGCTCCATGACCTTGGCCAGCAGGATCGGGCCAAACGAGGCGACCGATGCCCGCAGCCGGACGCCGGGCTTCTCCCGCACGAGGGTGAAGAACTCCACCGGAAACGGGCGTGGCGCGAAGTCGGTCAG
>DATBRW010000036.1:0-1717 GCA_036560125.1 Candidatus Limnocylindria bacterium | reverse complement strand
GGTGCCTTCGTGCGCCGTGCCGGCCACGACACCCGGGCCGGCGAGATGGTGACGCTGCCGGAGGAGCCGCTCACGGCAGCCACGCTGGGATTGCTGGCATCGCTGGGCCTGGGCGAGCTGGCCGTGCGTCGCCGTCCGCGGGTCGCGATCCTGTCGACCGGCAACGAGCTGCGGCCGCCGGGCGCGCCGCTGGCGGCGGGCCAAATCCACGATGCCAACGGAATCGCGCTGGCGGCGGCCATCACCGAAGCCGGCGGCGAGCCCGTCCCGCTGGAGCGCACTCCGGACGACGCGGCGCGGGTCGAGCAGCAGGTCATGCGCGGCGCGGCGGAGGCCGACCTGCTGGTGTCTTCCGGCGGCGTGTCGGTTGGGCGTCACGATCTCGTGCGGGACGTCATCGAACGCCTGGGCGCGCTCGACTTCTGGCGCATCCGCATGCAGCCCGGCAAGCCGCTCGCCTTCGGCGCGGTGCGGGGCGTGCCGGTCCTCGGCCTGCCGGGTAACCCTGTCAGCGCGCTGGTGACCTTCGAGCTGTTCGCGCGGCCGCTCATCCGCCGCATGCTCGGCCTGTCGGGTGGCGGCCGGCTGACGTTGCCGGCAGTCGCTCACGAGCGCATGCCCAAGGACCAGGAGCGGCGCGCGTACCTTCGCGTGCGGCTGGCGCGCGGGGCCGATGGGCTGGAGGCGCGGCCGGCCGGCGGGCAGGCCTCATCGCAGCTGCGACCGATGGCCACCGCCAACGCCCTGCTGGTCGTGCCCGAAGGGGAGCCCGCCGCCGAGGCGGGGCGGACGTACGATGCGCTCCTGCTGGGAGCCATCGGGTGACGACGAGCCATCTTGGTCCGGGCGGCGAGGCGCGCATGGTCGACGTGGGCGACAAGCCCGTGACCGCACGCCGCGCCGTGGCGGAAGCCACGGTCAGGATGCAGCCGGACACGCTGGCAACGCTGATGGATGCCGGCGGGCCGAAGGGCGATGCCTTCGGCGTGGCGCGGCTGGCCGGCATCGGCGCCGCCAAGCGGACGGCCGACCTGATCCCGCTCTGCCATCCGCTGCCGCTGGACAAGGTGGAGATGACGCTGACCCCGGACCGCGCGGCGGGCACGGTCGCCATCCGGGCTGAGGTGAGGGTCACGGCTCGCACCGGGGTCGAGATGGAAGCACTGACCGCCGCCAGCGTCGCGGCGCTCACGCTGTACGACATGGCCAAGGCGCTCCAGCGCGACATCGTGATCGAGCGGGTGGCCCTGCTCGAGAAGGAGGGGGGCCGCAGTGGGTCCTGGTCGGCAGAAGGCGAACCCAGCGTGCCGTCCGCGGCCACGCACGAGGCAGTGGTCGTGACCTGTTCGAACCGTTCGGCGGCGGGGGAGCGGGACGACACGGCCGGCCCGGCCCTGATCGAGGCGTTGCGCGCGGCCGGCTGGGACCCGGAACCGGAAGCGGTGGTGGTGCCGGACGATGAATCGGCCATTGCCGCGGTCCTGACGAGCCTGGCGGACAGCGGGCATCGGCTCATCCTGACCACGGGGGGCACCGGCCTGAGCCCGACCGACGTCACGCCGGCGGCCACGCTGCACGTCGCCGACCGCCAGGTGCCGGGGATCGCCGAGATGATGCGCGCCGCGGGAATCGCCTCCACGCCCATGGCGTCGCTGTCGCGTGGCGTGGTGGCGGCGCGCGGCACCACCCTGATCGTGAACCTGCCCGGCTCGCCGAA
>DATBRW010000035.1:0-2492 GCA_036560125.1 Candidatus Limnocylindria bacterium | reverse complement strand
ACCTGCCCGCGGTAGCGACCGAGGATCAGCTGCGCGCCCGCGCCAATGAGCATCCCGAACAGGATGAGACCAATGATCAGCATGGACGGGAGTATAGGTGGGGGTGGCGTGCCCGGCGGGACTCGAACCCACGACCTTCAGGTCCGCAACCTGACGCTCTATCCACTGAGCTACGGGCACAACGCCGAGGGCGCTGGCGGAGAGGGAGGGATTCGAACCCTCGGAAGAGGAAACCCCCTTCAACGGTTTAGCAAACCGCCGCACTAGGCCACTATGCGACCTCTCCCAGGCCGCCGCCGATGATAGCATGGGCCCCCTGGAGCGACGCCTGACGCCCCGGCCAACCGCTCCGCCCACGCCAGCCATCGACCAGCTCGAGCCTCCCGTGCAGCGCCTACCCGTCATCGGTCAGTCCTCCACCCAGACCGCCTTCGAGGCGGTGCAGCAGGCGGCCATTGCGGCGGCCGGATTGCCGCTGGTCATCGAGCGCTGGGAGAAGCGGACCCACCTCCTTCCCGACGTCATTGCGCAGCTGCGACACGACGAGTTCGCTGGCGCGCTGATCGAGGCGCCGCACAAGGAGAAGGTCGCCTCCCTGGTCGACGCCCTTTCGGACGATGCACGCACGGCGGGTGCGGTCAACGTGGTCGTTCGCCATGGCGACCAGCTGCGCGGCCACAACACCGACGTCGACGGGGTGAGAGCGGGGCTGCGCGCCCTGATCGGCGCTCCGGAGGACAAGTGGCCGCCGGGCGCACTGGTGCTCGGGGCCGGCGGTGGGGCACGCGCCATCGTCACGGTGCTGATCGGTTCAGCCGTCCATCACATCGCGGTCTTCAACCGGCACCTGCATCGGGCCGAAGCGGTGGAGGCCCAGTTCGCCAAGACGGCACGCTCCGTGGAGCTGCGTGCGCGTCCGTGGCACGAGACCTTCATGGAGGCCGAGCTGGCCAAGACACAGCTCTTGGTGAACAGCAGCGGCATCGGCCTGGAGGAAGGCACCAGCCCGATCCCCGCCGAGCTGCTGCCGGACGGCCTGTTCGTGCTGGACCTCGTCTTCAATCACGAGGTCACGCCGCTGATGCGCGCCGCGGGCGATCGTGGCGGGACGGTGGCGAATGGCCAGCTTTCGTTCCTGGCCTCGTCGGCGGCCACCTTCAAGCTGGTCACCAGCGAGGAGGCACCGGCCGAGGTGATGCGCGCCGCGCTGGCGACCGAGCTGGGGGTCCCCGAGGAGCACGTCGCCGTGGTCGGCGACTAGCCACCAGCAGGGTCGATGTTCTACACCTCAGGCTGGGTTCACGTCATCTGCGGTTGCATGTTCTGCGGCAAGACCGACGAGATGCTGCGCCTGCTGCGCCGCTTCTCGATCGCCGGCCGTCGTGTGGTCCTGATCAAGCCGCGCCTGGACACTAGGACCGATGCGCTGACAGTGATCTCCCGCTCGGGCGCCCAGCACATGGCTCTCAGCGTGGAAGACTCCGGTGGGATAGAAAAGCTGGTCGGCGAGGCCGATATCGTTGCCGTCGAGGAGGGGCAGTTCTTCGACGACGGCCTGCCGGATGTTGTCAGCCGCCTGGCCGATGGGGGCAAGCAGGTCCTCGTGACGGGGCTCGACACCGACTTCCGTGGCATCCCCTTTGGCCCCATGCCGCGCCTCATGGCGCTGGCCGACCAGGTCACCAAGCTGACCGCCATCTGCATGGTCTGCGGCGAACATGCGACCCGGACCCAGCGGCTGATCAATGGGCAGCCGGCGCCTGCCGACTCGCCGCTGATCGTGATCGGCGGGATGGGCGATGAGCGGTATGAGGCGCGCTGCCGCCTCCACCACGAGGTGCCCGAGCCGATCAAGCCCTGATCGCTTGCCGAAAATCGTTTGCGGCGGTGGATCGGGTGGGCGCAACATCGGGCGCGCTGAGCCCGGCAGGTGGCCGGGCCGCCATGTCGCATGGGGGTGCCTCTTGTCCAGGAAGCCGCTTGCGTTCGTCGTCGCCCTGTCAATGCTGGCCGCATTGCCGGGCGTGGCGCTGGCGCAGACGAATCGGGCCACGTTGATTGACGTCCATCGGATCACCGTCAGCAAGGCCAAGCCGGGAGGTGGAACCGCGAACTGCTCGAATCAGCCCGGCAACCCCGGGAACGGCGGATTCCTGTTCACTGGCTGGCAGGTGCAGGGCAACAAGGTCGCCAGCCTGAACGCGAACTCGATCCCGAATGGCCTTGGCAGCACGGCCGCCGTCAGGACTCAGCTCTCCAACGGCTTCAGCGCCTGGAAGGCGGCGGACAACGCGGCGCCGAGCATTGCCGTGACGGGCACGACCTCGATCACGAAGGCGACCGCCAACCATTCGTACGACCTCATGTTCGGCAGGACCGGCGGCTCGTCGATCGCAGTGACCTACACCTGGCAGTGGTCGAATGGCGAGATCGAGAGCGACACCGTCTTCAACAGCCGGCTGCCATGGTTCATCGCGTCCGCTGAGGGCGAC
>DATBRW010000034.1:0-12132 GCA_036560125.1 Candidatus Limnocylindria bacterium | reverse complement strand
TTCCGCGAGGCCAGCTACTTCCTGCTGCACTTCGACATCGCACCGTCGGCGATCCGCGAGATCGAGCGCGGCATGCTGATCAGCGAAGAGATCCTGCGGCACCTGGTAACCGTGCTCGAGGATCACGGCACCAGCATGTCGGAGGAGGATCTGGCACCTGCCGCCGTGCCGGCGGGGGAGTCGCGAACCGACGACGAGGCCGATGCCATGGCGGATGCCGATGAGACGGCGGCGCCGATGGCGGAGCGCGACGATGAACCTGTCGCGAACGATGCCGACGATGCTGCCGGCGACGAGGCCGCGTCTGCGGAGCCGGCGTCGACCGAGCCCGAACCCGAGCCCACGACCGATGGTGACGAGCAGACGGAGGAGGCCGGCACGGCCGTCGAGGCCTGACCGCGCCATGAGGAGGCTGAGGCAATGACCCTCAACAAGATGATGATCATCGGCAACCTGGGGGCGGATCCCGAGCTGCGCTACACGCCGGGCGGCAAGGCGGTCGCCGAGCTGCGTGTGGCCGTCAACGACCGATCGCGCGGGCCTGACGGCGAGTGGCAGGAGGAGACCCAGTGGTTCCGAGTCGAGCTCTGGGAGCAGGCGGCCGAGCGCGCCGCCGAGCGACTGCGCAAGGGCCACAAGGTGTTCGCGGAGGGCGCCCTGCGTGCCCGTGAGTGGGAGGGCAAGGACGGCCAGAAGCGCACCTCGCTCGAGATCCGCTTTGCCCGCGTCCAGTCGCTCGAGCGTCGCGATCCCAACGAGGCGGGCGGCTACAGCGGCAGCTTCAGCGAGGCCGGTGGCGGCGCGTCCGACGCCCCGGTGGCGCGCCCGCACGGAGCGAGCACCGCAACCCAGACCGAGACCGCCGAGAGCATTGACGTCGACGACATCCCCTTCTAGCCACGAGGACTGAATCGCCATATGGCAAGCCCACGTTCCCGCCGCGAGTCGGCGGACTACTACCGCGACCGGCGTCGCCGCAAGGTGTGCAACTTCTGCGTCGACAAGGCCGAGTCGATTGACTACAAGGAGGTCAACCGCCTCCGCCGATACCTCTCCGAACGAGCGAAAATCGAGCCACGTCGCAAGACCGGCACCTGCGCTCGGCACCAGCGGATGCTGACCGTGGCCCTCAAGCGGGCACGCCAGGTCGCACTGCTGCCGTACGCGCCGCAGCACCTGCGCCCGTAGCCATCGCCTGACGGGTGGACATCGTCCTCCTGATCGGCTCGCTGGCGATCATCCTGATCGCCGCCGAGCTGTTCACCAACGGGATCGAATGGTTCGGCCACCGGCTGAACCTGGCGGAGGGAGCGGTCGGCAGCGTCCTGGCGGCGGTGGCGACCGCAATGCCGGAGACGCTGATCCCGGTCATCGCCATTCTCGGCCCGGTGCTGTTCGGCGGCGACCCGGAGACCTCCCACGCCATCGGCACGGGCGCCATCCTGGGCGCCCCGTTCATGCTGTCCACGCTGGCCATGTTCGTAACGGGGGTGGCAGTCCTCTCCTTCTCGCGCACCAGCGGGCGGCAGACCGACCTGCGCGTCAACGTCCGGGTGCTCGGTCGCGACGTCGTCTTCTTCGTGGTCGGCTACGCCATCGCCATCGGCACCGCCTTCGTCCCGGCCGAGCTGGTGTGGGTCCGCTGGGTTGCCGCGGGGATGCTGTTGATCCTCTACGCCATCTATGTGCGGCTGCACTTCCGGGACGAGCCGGAGGAGACCGAGCCGGACGCGCTGAACCAGCTGCACGCCACCCGCCTGCCGGGCATGGCGGGACCGCACACGCTGGACATCGACATCCTGCCGGGCGAGAAGGACAGCTGGGAGATCGATGGGGCGGTGCCCCGGATGCGGATCATCGTCAGCCAGGTGGTGCTGGCCCTGGCGCTGATCATCATCGGTGCCCAAGTCTTCGTTGGCGCGGTGGAGCATCTGTCCACCGTGATCGGGCTGGACCCGACGATCCTGGCCCTGATCATCGCCCCCATCGCCACCGAGCTGCCGGAGAAGTTCAACAGCGTGCTCTGGGTGCGGACGCGCAAGGACACGCTGGCGATGGGCAACATCACCGGGGCCATGGTCTTCCAGAGCTGTCTGCCGACCGTCCTGGGGCTGCTCTTCACCACGTGGCTATTCACGCCGGAGACGGCCATCTCCTTCCTGTCGGCCGGTGTCGCCTTTGTCTCCGTTGGGCTGATCTTCGGGCTGATGCGGCTGCGAGGGCGTCTGTCGGCATGGACATTGCTGATCGGTGGTCCGCTGTACCTGATCTATGTCTACCTGGCCCTGTTCACGCCCCTCGGCGTGGTTGGCAATGGGCACTAACCCACGGATTCCGCAACCATCCAAGCGAGCAAGCCGTCATGGCAAGGGGCGCGCGTATACTTGCCCCGCCGGCTCTGCCGGCAACGAACGCCGTGCGAGCACTTTGAGGAGACATTCGTGCTGAAGCAGGGAACTCCGGTCGCCACGACAGCCGACGACCGCACGTCAGAGCTGTGGGCCTTCTTCCGGGGCGAGATCGTGCCGTTGCGCGATGCCCGCATCAGCGTCATGACCCATGCCTTCAACTACGGCACCGCCGTTTTTGAAGGAATCCGTGCCTACTGGAATGCCGAGCAGGGCCAGCTCTGGGCGCTCGACCTGATCCCGCATTACGAGCGCATCAAGGCGTCCGCGCGGCTGCTCATGATGGAGGTGCCGCATACCGCCGAGCAGCTCGCCAACCTGACGCTGGATATCCTGCGCCGCGACGAGCTGCGCGAGGACGTCTACGTCCGCCCGATCGTCTACAAGTCGAGCGAGACGATTGGCGTCCGGTTGCACAACCTGGAGGCCGATATCGTCATCTTCGGGGTGCCGTTCGGCCAGTACATCGACACCGACGGCGGCATCCGGGCGCAGGTCTCGACCTGGCGCCGGACCGATGACAACGCCATCCCGGCGCGCGGCAAGATCACCGGCGCCTACGTCAACGGCGCGCTGGCCAAGTCCGAGGCGCAGCTCAACGGCTACGACGAGGCGATCGTCCTCACCCAGGACGGTCATGTCTCGGAGGGGAGCGCCGAGAACCTGTTCATCGTCAAGGGCGGCAAGCTCATCACCCCGCCGGTGACGGATAACATCCTGGAGGGAATCACGCGTCGCCGGCTGATGGCGGTAGCGCGCGAGCGCCTGGAAGTTCCGGTCGAGGAGCGACAGATCGACCGCACAGAGCTATACAGTGCCGATGAGGTGTTCCTGTGCGGCACCGGCGCCCAGCTATCCCCGGTGATCGAGATCGATCGGCGAGCGATCGCTGGCGGTCGGCCCGGACCCATTACTCGGCAGCTGCACGACATCTACTTCGACGCGGTGCGTGGCCGCGTCGATGAATACCGAGACTGGCTGACGCCGGTCTACTGAATCCGTCGCTGGAGGGCCGCTTCCCCGGCGGTGGCCCCGGCGACCCGGACGAGGGCACATGTCCGAGCCGCAGGATCCCGATCGCCATCGGCTGCTTGAGCGACTGCTCGAGATGGTCCCCGGCTTCGTCAGCTGGGCGATCATCGTTGGGCCGATCTGGCTGAGCTTCAACTATCCGTCGCTGGTCGCCTACTTCGTCCTGAGCTTCGACTTCTACTGGCTGTGCCGCGCCCTCTGGTTCGCCGGCGCAGTGATCGTCGCGTTCCGCAAGATCCGTCGCGTGCAGGCGCAGGACTGGTGGGCCCGCCTCGGCACGCTCGACAATCCCAGTGTCCGGCGCGAAGCGGTGCTGCGGCAGCTTGCAGCCCTGGCCGGCCCCGTGCCGAGCACCCTGGGGATCGCCGCCGGCGTGACCCCGCGCCGTGGCGGCGAGCGCAAGGCGCTGGAGACGGAGCTGGCGGAGCTTGATGCGCTGATGGCGCTGCCGGAGCCGCCACCCGACCGACGCGAGTACACCCACCTGGCTCTCATCCCGACCTACACCGAGCCGCTGGACAAGCTGCGCGAAACGGTCCGCGCCCTGGCCCGCGCCGAGTGGCCGAAGGAGCGGAAGATCTGCGCGATCATCACGCGCGAGACCGACGCCGATGGGATCGAGAACGTGGGGATCCTGCGCGAGGAGTTCGGCAGCGAGTTTGGCGACTTCATCCACATCCTCGATCCGTTGGAGCCGGGGATCGTGGTCGGCAAGAGCAGTGCCATGGCCTGGGGCGGCCGCTACCTCTATCGGCTCCTGGTCCGCGAGCGCGGGATGGATCCGCGGCGCATCCTGGTCACCGACCTGGACGCCGACTATCGGGTCCATCCGCAGTACTTCAGCTATCTGACGTGGGTGCATCTGACCGATCCGAACCGCGAGACGCAGCTCTACCAGCCGGTGCCGTACCTGCACAACAACATCTGGGACGCGCCGCTGATGGTGCGGCTGTTCGCCGCCGTGCTGACTCAGCTGCAGATGTGGCGCAGCGTTCTGCCCGAGAAGCTCCAGAGCTTCGGCTCCTACACCACCACGTTGAACCTGGTGCACGAAGTCGGCTACTGGGCCACCGATGCCATTCCCGAGGACAGCCGCTTCTACTGGAAGAGCTACTTCACCTACGGCGACAAGTTCCGGGCGGTGCCCCTCTTCATCCCGATCTATGGCGATGCGGTGCGCGCGAAGACGTATTGGCGCTCGATGGCCAGCCAGTACCTGCAGGCCCGCCGCTGGGCATGGGGCGTGACCGACATTCCGTTCGTGATCCAGAACGCCATGCGGCACAGCGAGATCCCGGTCTGGTCGCGAATCTGGCGCATCCTCAACCTGTTCGGCGAGCACATCAACTGGGCCATCGCCCCATTCGTGATCATGTTCGGCGCCACCATTCCGCTGCTGCTGAACCCGGCCTTCGCCCAGACCACCCTGGGCCAGAACCTCCAGTTGTATGCCACGGTGATGCTGTCGATTGGCCTGGTGGGACTGTTCGTCCTGATCTGGGTCGAGCATTCGATCGTGCCGCCGCGGCCCTCGCATTGGGGGCCATGGACCCGCTTCATCTCCTACGTGCAGTGGGTGGGCCTGCCGTTCGTCGGCATCTTCTTCAGCAACCTGCCAGCCCTGGATGCGCAGACTCGCATGCTCACCGGGCGCTACCTGGAATACCGGGTTACCGAGAAGGCGTGAGCCGATGACCGAGCACATCGTCGCCATCGCACCGATCCCGTTGACGCGGTCCATCGGCCGGATGCTGGCGGTGCCGGCGCTGCTGCTGATCGCCGGTGTGGTGGCCGTGACCGGCGGAGCGAACGTCGGAGGGCTGGTCGGCATCGGCCTGGTGGCCGCCGGCCTGGTGGTCGCCGGGCTGAGCTTGTACCTGGCCGTCATGCTGCTCACCGTCCGCCTGGACGTGCAGGTCGCCACGCTCCGCCTGCGCTGGCTGGGGGGTGAGAGGCGGTACACGCTGGTCCGCGGGCCGGTCACCCGGGTCGCGCTGGCTGGCGACGAGGCGGCGCGCCTGCGCCCGCGCTTTGGCGCGTTCGGCTGGGCGGTCGGCCGAGCCAAGCTGCGCGGCGACGAGATGATCGACCTCGTGCGGCTGGCGCCGACCGCATCGATGATCCTGGTTCCCACCGATCGTGGGCGCCTGGGGATCGCACCCGCTTCCGAGGAGAACCTGCTGTCGGCCCTCGCCGCGGCGGCGCGGATCCAACAGCGGCTCGATGACGTCGCCGAGCGGGCGCGGGCCTTCATGGACCTGCCGGCCACCAGCGATGCGCCCACGCCGGAGGTCGATTCGCGTCCGGTAGTCGCCGCGCCGGGAGGGCGGCGGATGCTGACCGGGATCGAACGGCAGCTGCTGGAAGAGCGCCTGACATCCGAGCGCGCCGCCGCCCTGCACCGAGCCGAGGCGGAGCGCTCGGCCGCCATTCACGCCGCGGAAGTCGCGGCGATGGCCATGCCGGCCGCCGAGGCGGCGCCGGTTCCAGCAGCTCAGCAGGTGATGACGACCCTTCCCGACCGGCGACTCCGCCGCTGGCGTCTTGCCGAGTGGATCGCCGCGCGGCGACCGGCCAAGCCGACGGCAGGGGAGGTCGCAGCCGCTGCCGCGACCATGGATGCGGTCGAAGCCGTCTCGGCCCCCGAGCCAATCCAGGCCGTGGCGCCGGTCCCCATCGCGGAGCCGATGGCAGTCGTCGAGCCGCTCCCGATTGCGGAGCCGATCGCGGCGGCGGAAGCACCGGCCGTAGCTGATGCGCCGGCGCGTCCGGCGGTTCGCAACGACCAGTTACTTGCCTTCGGCCTGGCGCTGACCCCGGTCATCGGCGCCGGCGTGATCTGGCTGATCGCATACATTCGCGGCGATCTGGGCCTATCGGTTGAGGAGCTCCGGCCGATTGCCCTGGCCCTGCTGGCGGTTGGGCCGGCAGGCGCGCTCGCTGCCCTGGCGGCACGCGCCTGGTATCCACGGCTGCAGGGCCTCGTCACCGTGACTGCCCTGACTGCGCTGGTGCTGGTCGGACGCGTCCTGCTCGGGTAGTGAGGGGAGTCACAACGAATCGCGGTTGACGGCACCGTGCGCCGCTGCGACCATCGGTCCACAACCGAACACGGCGATGACGGAGCCAGCGCTCGCGTCGCGAACGGTCCCACGAGCGAGCCCGGATGGTGGAAGCGGGCAGGATCGGGCGTCGAGCGATCTCTCCCGAGCCGGAGGCGCCAAGCGGCCCACTGGTCGTGCGTAACGCTTCCCGGGTGCGCCACCCGATACTGAGAGGCGGCGCCATCGGTCCGGAGCGGACCCGTGGTGTGACGAGTGGGCCGACGCGTCCGAGCGAACGGGCGGCATCGGTCAAGCGCGGGTGGTACCGCGGGAGTCAGTCAGACCTCCCGTCCCGGATGTCCGGGGCGGGTTTTTGTTGTTGTTGGAGCAGGGCGTGTTCAATCCGGTTTCGAGCAAGCTGGAGATGCCGGCGCTGGAGCAAGAGATGATCGAGCTCTGGCGCGAGCGGTCGACCATGGCCCGCTACCTGGCCCGCAACGAGGCCAGCGAGCGGCGCTGGAGCTTCCTGGACGGGCCCATCACGGCCAACAACCCCATGGGCGTGCATCACGCCTGGGGCCGCACCTACAAGGACCTGTTCCAGCGCTACCACACCATGCTCGGCGAGCGGCAGCGCTACCAGAACGGGTTCGACTGCCAGGGGCTGTGGATCGAGGTCGAGGCCGAAAGGGAGCTGGGCTTCAAGAACAAGCGCGACATTGAGGCGTACGGGATCGATCGATTCGTGGAGTTCTGCAAGGCCCGCACCCAGCGCTTCGCCGACCGCATCACCGAGCAGTCCATCCGACTGGGCATGTGGATGGACTGGGACCACAGCTACTACACCAATTCCGACGAGAACAACTACGCCATCTGGGCCTTCCTGGCGGAGTGCCATCGGCGCGGGCTGATCTACCGCGGCCACGATGTCATGCCGTGGTGCCCGCGCTGCGGCACCGGCCTGTCGAACATGGAGCTCGCGACCGAGGGCTACCGCGAGCTGACCCACCTGTCGCTGACCGTCCGATTGCCGCTCACCAGCGAGGGCCATGAGGGCGAGGACCTGCTGGTCTGGACCACTACCCCGTGGACGCTCTCCTCGAACGTGGCGGCCGCGGTCCACCCGGAGCTCACCTACGTGCTGGTGGAGGGCCGCGATGGGCGGCGCTGGTGGTTGAGCCACGGGTCGCAGCCGCGGGTTGCTCCGGACGCGACGGTCGTCCGCGAGGCCAAGGGCGCCGAGCTGGTGGAGCTCAACTACAAGGGCCCCTTCGACGAGCTGCCGGCCGCGCAGGGGGTGGAGCATCGGGTCATCACCTGGAACGAGGTGTCGGACGAGGAGGGGACCGGCATCGTGCACATTGCGCCGGGTTGCGGCCAGGAGGATTTCGCCCTGTCGAAGCAGTTCGACCTGGCGGTGATCGACCCGATCGACGAGTTCGGCCGCTTCAAGGAGGGCTTCGGCTGGCAGTCCGGCCGCTACGCCGGCGCCGACGATCCCGATGGAGCCGATCTGGCGCGGGAGGTGGCCGAGGACCTCGAGGGCAAGGGCCTGCTCGTGGCCCGCGAGCACTACCGCCATTCCTATCCGGTCTGCTGGCGCTGCGGCACGCAGGTGGTCTTCCGCCTGGTCGACGAGTGGTTCATCGCCATGGACCCGCTGCGCGCCGAGCTGGCCGACTCGACCCGCCGGGCCACCTGGCTGCCGCCTGGGATCGGCCTGGAGGAGCGGGAGCTCGATTGGCTCCGGAACATGTCCGACTGGATGATCAGCAAGAAGCGCTACTACGGCCTGGCGCTGCCGATCTGGACCTGCACCGACTGCGATGCCTGGGAGGTGATCGAGTCGCGCGAGACGCTGCGCGAGCGCGCCGTCGCGGGCTGGGACGCGTTCGACGGCCACTCGCCGCATCGGCCGTGGGTCGACGCCGTGGAGATCGAGTGCCGGTCCTGCGGTGGGCGCAGCCGCCGCATCATCGATGTCGGCAACCCCTGGCTGGACGCCGGCATCGTCGGCATCTCCACCTTGAAGTGGACCACCGACCGCGATTACTGGCGGGAGTGGTACCCGGCAGACCTCGTCACGGAGTCGTTCCCGGGGCAGTTCCGCAACTGGTTCTACGCCCTGATCACCGAGAGCACGGTGATGACCGGCCAGGCGCCATTCACCACTCTCTTCGCATACGCCCTGCTGCGCGACGAGCATGGCGAGGAGATGCACAAGAGCAAGGGCAACGCCATCTGGTTCGACGATGCGGCCGAGCAGATCGGCGCCGACGTCATGCGCTGGATGTTCAGCGCCACCAACCCGTCGGTGAACATGAACTTCGGCTACCACCTGGCCCACGAGGAGGTGCGCCGCTTCTTCCTGCCGGTCTGGAACACCTACGGCTTCTTCGTCACCTACGCGCGGCTGGACGGCTGGACGCCGTCGGATGCGGATGGGACCGATGGGCTGGCCGCATCCCGGATGCCGGTGTCCCGGACGCTGCTGGATCACTGGATCCTGTCGCGGCTGGAGGCCGTGATCGGGGAGGTGCGGGGCGCACTCGACGCCTACGACGCGCAGCGGGCCACCCGCGCGATCGAGGCGTTCGTGGACGAGCTGTCGAACTGGTACGTGCGACGCAACCGGCGCCGCTTCTGGAAGGGCGAGCTTGACGCCGACAAGCGAGCCGCATACGCCACCCTGCACCGCGTGCTTGTCGACCTGACGCGCCTGCTCGCCCCATTCGTGCCGCACCTGGCCGAGGCGATGTGGCAGAACCTGGTCACCACGGTGCAGCTGCAGGCGCCGGACTCGGTCCACCTGGCTGACTTTCCCGAGGCGCGCGACGGCGTCCGCGACGAGCCGCTCGAGGCGTCCGTGGCGTTGGGACGCCAGGTGGTGGCGCTGGGTCGCACGGCCCGCGCCGCGTCAGGGGTTCGGACCCGGCAGCCGCTCGCCACCGCGCGCGTGAAGCTGCCCGGTGGCGCCGGGTCGGCACTGTCCACCGATGCCGCGGTGGCCGATGCCTTGACCGCGGAGGTCCTGGACGAGCTGAACGTGAAGGCTCTGGACGTCCTGACCGATGAATCGGGCATGGTCGAGCGGACGCTCTATCCGCTCCTGCCGGTGATCGGGCCGCGGCACGGCAAGGCGGTCGGGGCGGTCATGGCGGGGGCGCGCTCCGGAGAGTGGCAACTCCTGGATGACGGCCGCGTGGAGGTTGGTGGCGTGACGCTGGCGCCGGACGAGTTCCAGCTCACCGCGCGAGCGCGGCCGGGTCACGAGGTGGCCGAGGAGGGGGACCTGCTGGTCGCTCTCGACACGCAGCTGACGCCGGAGCTGGAGGCCGAGGGCCTGGCGCGCGAGGTCGCCCATCGGCTGCAGACGATGCGCAGGACCGCCGGCTACGAGATCAGCGACCGGGTTGAGGTGAGCATCGGCGGCGACGAGGATGCGGTTGCCCAGCTCGGCACCTTCCGCGAATGGCTGGCCGCCGAGGTGCTGGCCACCACGCTGCGATTGGGCGAGGCGGAGGGATCGATCAACGAGCCGGACCAGGCGGAGTCGCTGGAATCCGAAGGACATCGGCTGGACCTGGCCATCCGGCGCGCCTGAGGAGCGGCATCGCGTACCATCGGCCCA
Organism: Candidatus Limnocylindria bacterium; assembly: GCA_036560125.1. Taxonomy (GTDB): domain Bacteria; phylum Chloroflexota; class Limnocylindria; order QHBO01; family QHBO01; genus DASSCW01. The sequence continues at coordinate 2,017 of DATBRW010000034.1, read as the reverse complement.
TGAGCAGCCAGGCGGTTTCCCCGAGCCAGACGCGGTCCGAGCTGCTGGCCATGGGCTTGACCGCGGCGGTCGTGCTGCTCGTCGACCAGGCCAGTAAGGCGGCCATCGCATCGACACTGGCACTGGGGGAGCGGGTTCCGGTGATCGGGGACCTGGTGGTCCTCTGGCACGTCCGCAACGAGGGCGCGGCCTTCAGCCTCTTCCAGGGCGGGCAGATCTTCTTCCTGATCATCACGGTGCTTGCCTTCGCCATGCTGGTCTACTTCCAGCGTGCCTTCCGCGGACGCGGCGTGGCGCTGTACGTGGTGCTGGGACTGGTCCTGGGCGGCACGCTGGGGAACCTGCTCGACCGCATCCGGCTGGGTTACGTGACCGACTTCATCTCGGTCGGCATCGGCAGCTTGCGATGGCCGACCTGGAACGTCGCGGACGCCTCGATCGTGGTGGGGATCCTGGCGCTGGTCGCCTACCTGATGCTGCTCGACCCGCGACGGGGCGAGGCGCAGGCGTGAGCAACGTCGCCACGCCGCCGCGGATCGTGGACGGCGTGGCGGTGGCGGGTCGCTTCGACCTGGCGGTCAGCGGAGTGGCCGGCATCAGCCGCGCGCATGCCCAGCGCCTCATCTCGGATGGACGGGCGCGCATTGACGGCCGCCGCGGCCGGGCATCGGACCGCCTGCGGGGCGGCGAACGGATCGAGGTCGAGCTGTCGGCGCCGCCGGACGAAGACCTGCTGCCCGAGCAGATCCCGCTGCGGATCGCCTACGAAGACGCCTCCACGATGGTCGTCGACAAGCCGGCCGGCCTGGTCGTGCATCCGAGCGCCGGGCACTCATCGGGCACCCTGGTCAACGCCCTGCTCGGCCGCGCCGAGGCGATGGGGGAGCCGCTGGCTGGCATTGCCGGGGTGGGCAGGCCGGGGATCGTGCACCGGCTGGACAAGGACACATCGGGCCTGCTGGTGGTGGCCAAGACGGATGAAGCGCAGGCCAGCCTGATGCGCCAGTTCGGCTCGCGGACGATCGACAAGGAATACGTGGCGCTGGTGCGCGGTGCGGCGCCGGCCTCGCGCGGCCGTATCGAGGCGCCAGTGGGTCGCCACCCACGGGATCGGCAGCGCATGGCGGTCGTGGCGGACGGCCGGGAGGCGGTCACCGAGTACGAGCAGCTCGGCTCGGCCGCCGGGTACACGCTGCTCTCACTCCGGCCGAAGACGGGGCGAACCCACCAGCTGCGGGCGCACCTGGCCTATCTGGGGTTGCCGATCGCCGGCGACCTGCGCTACGGCGGCGGTCCAGGCCCACGCGACCTGCAACGCCAGTTCCTGCACGCGACGCGACTGACGTTCGACCGCCCGGCGGATGGCCGGCGGCTGACTGCCTGGAGCGAGCTGCCGGCCGACCTGGTGGCGTCGCTGGCCGAGGTCGGGATCCACAGTGCGGCGTTGCCCACCGGCGTCGGCGCCAGCGTGGCGGACACCGATGGCTGACCAGGCGGTGGAGCCGATGCCCCAGCTGGATCTCGATCCAGAGCTGGACAAGCGGATGACCTTCCCGAACCCGATGCTGGTGGTGGTGTCGGGGCCGTCGGGAGTGGGCAAGAGCACCATCGTGGCCGAGCTCGCCGAACGACGGCCCCAGGTGGTGCCGATTGTGACCGCCACCACCCGCGAGCGCCGGCCGGGGGAGATCGACAAGGTGCACTACCACTTCCTGTCGCTCGACGATTTCGTGCACATGCGCGACGAGGGCGGCCTGCTCGAGTCCGCCCAGGTCCACGACAACTGGTACGGCACGCCGCTGGAGCAGGTGCGGGGCATCCTGGCCGCCGGGCGCGACGCGATCCTGACCATCGACCCGCAGGGCGCGCGCTCGGTGCGGCAGCGCGTGCAGGACGCGCTGCTCATCTTCGTCATGCCGCCGTCGATCGAGGACCTGGATGCGCGCCTCGCGGAACGCGGGTCGGAGGATGCCAATTCGCTGGCCGTGCGGCGGCGGAACGCAGAGGTCGAGATGGC
>DATBRW010000033.1:0-1691 GCA_036560125.1 Candidatus Limnocylindria bacterium | reverse complement strand
CGTCGGCAGCGGGCACTACCTTCGGTCAGGCTTGCGCCCGGGGCGGGGTCCCCTCGATCCCCCCTACCGTCCTTCAGACCGGCGCGGATCGTACGACGCCGGCGCGGTGGTGTCTAGTACTTTCGGACGGGCTCGCGCGCTCGAACTTGTATCCGGGACCACGATGTGGTGCGCCGAGACGCCAGGCGATGACTCGCCGGTCGCTACTCCGCCTTCGCCTCGTGGGCCGCGACCGCGGCCGGGATCATCTCGATGGCCAGGTCAGGGCAGTAGCGCTCGCACAGGCCACAGAGGATGCAGTTCTCCTCCTCGATGATCGCGTCGTTCCGCAGCACCAGCGTGTCCTTGGGGCAGATGTCGACGCAGATGTCGCAGCGCTTGCAAAAGACCGGATTCCAGCTGATGTTCGAGTAGTCGACCCAGCGAATCCCGTCCTTGTGGTCGTCGGAGATGCCGCTTCCAAAGCCAATGGCGCTGGTGGCTCGGGCAGCGTGCTGCGGTTCGGTCATGGCGGACGATTGTAGACCGATGTCGCCGCGCGGCTCCCTACCCCGGGGAGCTGCCGCGCCTGGCGGCGAAGGCGATCCCCGCCAGCACCACGACGGCCACGCCCAGGGCGGCGAAGACGAGTGGATCGATGCCCAGCAGGCCGCCGCTGGAGGAGGGCGGCGCGGCGGACGGTGCCGCCCTCGCGCTGGCCGCCGCAGCCGATGCTGACTGGCTGGGCGTCGCCGCCAGCGTTGGGACCTCCGTCGGCGATGCGAACGGCGTGGGTGCCGGGGTGGCCAGCGGCTCCCCGGTCCGCGGGTCGACCATCGTGTAGTGCTTCCACAGGTACTCGCGGATAGTCAGCCCGGAGCTGTGCACCTTGCGCGCCTCGGCGCGGCCCAGGTAGCGGTAGTGCCACGGCTCGTAATGGAAGCATGTCCGCGGGTTGAAGAGCTCCCCGTCGTCGCTCAATGGGTAGCTCATCAGCCATCCGTACTTCCAGGCATTCTCCGCCATCCACTTCCCCGACGGAGTCGTCGCCCAGTCGCCTTGCAGCGCGCTGCCGCCACCGAGTGTCATGAAGTCGATGGTCAGGCCGAGCTGATGCTCTGAATGGCCAGGTCGCTGTGAATAGGTGATTGCGTCGTCATAGCCATCAACGTTGACCCACCCGTTGAAGCTGGCAACCTGGTCCGCGTAGCTTCGATACGGGCTATTGACGGCTATCGGCGTCCCGTTCCTGGCCGCCGCCCTGGTCATGGCGCGCAGATCGTCGATGGCCACGGCGCGGATGTAGCCGGGGCCAGCAATGCCAGCCTCGCCGACCGGCACGAGATCCGGCGGTTCGTACCTCCGCGAGACTTTCAGCAGCCAGTCGACCAGCGTGGTGCTCCAGCTGTCGTAGTCCCGCGGCACGGTCATGATGTCGTCCAGGTGGCACTTCGGCAGCGGACCAACCGCCTCGACGTCTGGGGGCGCGCCAGCAGAGGCCGGCAGCACCGCCGCGGCCAGGAACAGAGCCGCCAGCGGTGCGCGCAGCGCCCGCCTCATGCGTCAGCCATCTGCCTCTCGTCGCCGGGCAATCGGAACACCGAATCCATGCCTGCCTCCGTCAACCTACGATAGCGCCGTGCACATCCCCGCCGCGAGACGAGGCGTTTCCCTCGTCGCCCTCCTCCTGCTGCTCGCGGGATGCATCAACC
>DATBRW010000032.1:0-16967 GCA_036560125.1 Candidatus Limnocylindria bacterium | reverse complement strand
CGAGCTCCTTGGCCTGGCGAAGCGTGTCCGCCCAGCTGGCCTGTCCCGCCGCATGCAGGCGATCGACGGCATCCCGACCGTCGCGGCCGGCTTCGGGGGAGAGGCCGTGATCGGCGGCGATCCTGTCTGCCCGAAAGGCGTCGAGCGCCCAGTACTGCAGGAACACGTTCACGGGCTTGCCGAGCGCAGCTGCGCCAGCGGTCAGCACCGCCGCGGCCTGCAGCTTGTCGTCAGTCCCCGAGAAGAGGACCAGGTTCATTGGATCTTCCATCACATCACCTCGTGGTTACCGGCACCGGAACGCCGGCCGACATCTCGGCCATCCGACCGAGCCTCGCCAGCCTTCGCTCCAGCACCGAGCGCATGACCCCGCAGGCGACCATGACGTCGGCATCGGCCAGCCCGTATCGGACCTCGCGGCCGTCCCGCTCGGCGTCCACCAGGCCAGCGGTCCGCAGGACTGCCAGGTGCTGGGAGACATTGGGCTGGCTAACGCCGATCTGCCGCGCCAGGCGGCCGACCTCGATCGGGCCGGACGAGAGCGCATGCAGGATCTCCAGGCGCCGCGGATTGGCGAGCGTCTTCAGGACGTCTGCCTGCAGGATCGTGATCCCATCCATGCACCGACTATCGCCATATGCGCACGTGCTGATGAGTGCCGCAGGTCCCGACAGAGAGGGCCATTCGTCATCTGCGTAGCGTCAGGTGCGCCACGCTGGCGGGGGTGGCTCCGGCGGTAGGATTCGAACCTACGACCAAGCGGTTAACAGCCGCCCGCTCTACCACTGAGCTACGCCGGAACGGGTGCCGCGGCCGGGTAGCGACCGGCCCAACGGACCGGCCGGATGATAGCCCTGGCCCGGCGATCGGGTCAAAGACCGGGCTGGCCGCTCAGCTCATGCGCCCCAGCGCGGCGATGGTGATCGCCAGGCCTATGCCCAGCACAAGCATGCCGGAGCCGGCCGGCAGCAGGCCCAGCATTCGACGCATGAGCCGACCCTGCCCAATGGCACTCCCATCGAGCCAGCCACTGGCGAAGGACGTTGCAGCTGCCAGGCCGCCGAGCACCATGGCCATGCCGAGCCCGAACGCGACGATCAGGGCCAGCCCAAAGGCCAGGCGACCCGTCGTGACGGCCGCGAGCAGCACGATCAGGGCTGAGGCGCTCGGCACCAGACCGCCGGCCACGCCGAGCACCGCAACGTTCCTGACGCTCAGCCCGCCTCGACCGGGCGCCGGAGCATGCTCGTGGACGTGCCCCCGCCCGTGCGAATGAGGGTGGTCGTGGCCATGGCCGGGATCGTGTCGACCGGCGGTGTGCCGGGCGGACAGCGACTTCCAGACGAGGCCGGCGCCGAGCAGGGCCATCAGCGCACCGGACGCGATGGTCAACCAGCCGATCAGGGTCTCAGGCAGGAGAAACTCCCCAGCCACCAGCACGAGCACGCCCAGCAGCAGCACACCGGCGGTATGGGCGAAGGCAACGGTCAGGCCCAGGGCGACGGCCTGGCGCATCGTGCCACCCGAGCCGACGAGGTAGGCCGCGACCAGCGTCTTGCCATGTCCCGGCGAGAGGGCGTGGGCTGCGCCGAGGCCGGCGGCGAGGAGGAACGCCAACGCCACGACCGCCGGCGAGAGGTCCCCCTCCAACAGCGCGGCCAGCGGATCGGTTGGCCTCGGACTGGCGGCCGGTGCGCTCAGTTGGTCGCGTGACAATGGCTGCGCGCCACCGGCCATCTGGAATGACGCATGACCCTGGCGCACGTCGGGGGGGCTCTCCAGCCGCCCGGTCGGATAGGCCCGCAGGTAATCCGAGTCGCTGCTGTCGGGGACGTCAGCGTCAACGATACGGACGCCATCGGCAGCTGCGATGGTGACCTCCCGCCAGCCGACATGGCCGTCATCAGTGTGGTCGACGACCGCCACCGATTCGCCCGCTGCCAACGGTGCGGAGAAGTGGCAGGCGAGACGGAGCGTTCGGAGGCCGCCGGCGCCGGGCAGCAGATCCAGCTCAGGCTCGCTCGCTACGGACAGGCGCAATAGTGTGGTGTCGATGCCCAGCTCCAGGTTGTGCAGAACACGCGCACAGGCCGCCTTGGCATAGTCGGCGCCTTCCTGGGTAGAGACCGATCCGTCGGCGTCGCTGTCGATCACGCCTACCTCACTGAAGGCCGGGATCTCGGCCATGTCGACCAGGTACAGCAGCGCGACATGATCCGGGGCGATGGTGACGGCCACCGCCCGATTGACGGTGTAGTTCCCGAGCGGATGAGCCGATGCGGGTCGCGCCAGCGCAGGAACCAGCAGCAGCGCCAGCAGGCCGGCGGCCAGCAGACGCCTCATGGCTGGGCAACCTGGGACGACAGCTCGGCGAGCGCCGCGCGAGCAGCGCCTGCATGCAGCGGCGGCAGCAACGCAACGCCGCGCACCGCAATGCGAAGCAGGCTCAGGGCGTGTGGCTCATCGCCCTGCACTGCTGCGATGAGGCCGGCGTGGTACGCGATCCTCGGATCCGGCGTCCCCAGCGCCAGGGCCGCCTGCGCGTGGACGGCGGCCTCGTCGAACCGGTCCAGGCGGTACAGCACCCATGCGAGCGCATCGTGGCCATAGACGTCGCCGCGCACCGCCAGCTCGGCGCGAGCGCGTGCCAGGGCATCGCGAAGGCCGCGCCTGTGGTCGGCGCTGAATATCACCAGCTGACGGTCATAGACCGATCCGGTGGCGGCCGACAGCTGGGCGATCCCCGCAACGAGGCGGTACTCGTCTTCGGCCCGCGCGCTATCGCCACTGAGGGCATAGAGGTCGCCAAGGGCGGCCACCAGCTCCGGTTGCGGCAGCCGGGCTGTCGCGCGCTCGAGGATCTGGATCGCCTCGTCGCGCCGGTCGGTCGCCGCGAGCACCGCTGCCAGACCGTTCATGGCTGGCACGTATTCGGGCAGCGCCGCCAGGGAAGCTGTGTACGCGGCCTCTGCCCCGTCCAGGTCGCCCGTCGCGCGATGGAGGTCGCCCAGCTGGAAGTCGTAAAACGCCTCGGCATCCGGCAAGCCCTGCTCGCGAGACGAAGTGGCGGCGCGAGAGATGAGCCGAGCCGCAGCGTCAGGATCGCCAGTCAGGAACGCCATTCGGCCGAGGCGGCTCCACGACGCCGGGGATGGAGCGAGCTCTGCCAGCCTCTGGTACCGCTCGCGAGCCCCCGCGATGTCACCCGTCTCGAGCCGAGCGTCGCCGGCAACGCCCAATGCCGCAAGGTCATCGGGTGTCCGTCGCAGGACGTCGTCCGCACGGCTCATCGCACCCCTGAAGTCGTGCAGCGCGAACGCGACCATGGCGCGCCGGTCGATGACGCGATCCGGGTAAGGATCCGTCTCGACCGCCTGGTCAAGGGCCGTGGCCGCCCGCCGCAGGTCGTCCAGGTCGCCGGTTGCCCGCGAGCGGTCGAGATAGGCGTCGGCCAGGTTGATGAGATCCAGGAAGGACCCGCCCTCGGCGACGCGCTTCTCCCAGAAAGCCACCCGCTGTGCGGGGGGCAGCAGGCCCAGGCTGCCGCCGCCATCGAGCTGAGGAGCGGCGGCAATAACGTCCACGGGCGGCACCACGTCAACCGGCGTGGCCGGCGACCCAATCTGTAGACGAGTGAGCGCCAATACGATTCCCAGCGCGGCCCCGGCACCGATCAGCCGGTACGCGAGACGGCGTGGGTCACGGCGGCGGAGTCCAATCGTTGTCATCTTTCGTCACCTGCAGGGCCGGCCACCGCCGGCAACGGCCGGCGGTGGCAACGGTCCATCAAACGTCAGCCTCAGTTCGGGCGGCCGACGTACGGGAAGTGGGCACGGAACACGCTGTCGTTGCCGATGCAGTCAGTCAGCGAGGTCTTCGCGACTACGCTGAGGGCGACATCGATCACGTCATCCGTCAGGGCACGTCCGTTCAGCACGCCGAAGTTCGCCGGCTGGGACGTGTTGTAGGTGATCATGTCGGGCAGGAGCACGCCGGCAATCGCGTCGCCATAGGCGGCGGGATCGGGGGTGGTTCCGGCCAGAGAGGTGATCAGCTCGACCACGCCGGACACGTCGTCGCTGTAGTTGGCCACGTCATTACGCGGCTCAGCGCGGTTGTATGCGTCCTTGGTGGCGTCGGTGTGGTTGAAGACCGTGTTGATCGTGGGCAGGCCCATCCGCTCCACCTGGGTGCGGACGCCGTTCTCCTGGATCGAAGTCTCGCCCCACACGCGGATCGTGCCGCCCAGCGCCGAGTCGGCAAGCTGGATCACGATCGCGGTCCCGTTCAAGCCCTTGAAGAAGTTGGTCGGCGCCGGATTGGTCCTGGTGCAGTCGGTGAGACCGCCCAGATCCGCAAGGCCGCCACCGGCCAGCAGGGTCGCCTTGAACGTCTGGAATCGCGCCAGGTCGAAGAAGAATGGGTCATCGACCAACCCGGCCCATGCCCGACCACCGCCCGCGAGCTGAATGACTTCGCCCGTCGAGCCATGACCGATCTGCATGCCCGGTGCGTTGGTTTGAGCCTTGCTCCCGTCGGCGCGGGAAATGTCAATCGACTGGCTGCCATCAGCACGAACAGCGCCGAACTTCACGCGCAGCGAGATGTCCTCGATGGCATCGGTGCCGGTGTCGACCTTGAACTCGTACCGGGCGGCCGGCCGGAAGGTGGTTGGTGAGAGGAGGCCCGCGGCCGGGTTGACCGTCATGACGAGAGCGGTCCTTCCGGCGTTCCGGCCCTGAAAGACGTAGACGTCGTTGATGTCGATGCGGCCGTCCTTCTTGACGGTTGGCGCATCCAGGTGATCGGCGGCCCCGACGCGCAGGGCGGTCGAACCAATGATGAGCGCGGCGGCCGCCAGGACCACGAGTGGCAGGGCGACGGCGCGCAACGTGAGGGTACGCATCTGTAGCTGCTCCAATGTGTTCAGGGGGGCGTCGACGTCGAGACGTCGACGGGCAGGACAAAGCGAGCTCCAACTGATAGGCCTCTTCCTCCGGTTCGTGCGTCCGGCGAGCGATGTGCCGGAGCTGGACTCGGAAGGAATACGGATGATCGCGTTCAGCGCATCATCCGTATAGGGCGATCAGGTGCCCCAGGTCTCCCAGCGAGCGAACTCGTCCAGGCCGCGCCAGCCGCGCTTGAGCGATGGCGAACGCTTGTCTGGCAGCGGGCGCCCGACCGGGATGACGCCGACCGGCACGAAGTCGGCCGGGATGTCGAGCTCCGCGTTCAGGCGTGAGGGGTCGTGCGTGCCCGCGAAGCCGGCGGCCAGCCCCTCGTCGACCGCCGCGAGCAGGATGAGCATCACGGTGCAGCCAATGTCCATCCACCAGTACGGCACAGGCCAGTCGATGGCGTCCTCGCCCGGCGGTCGCTTGTCCGGCTCGTCATATCGGTCGCGATAGACCTGCTCGCTGACGCACGGGATGAATTGCGCCGCGCATTCGCTCAGCCACGGGTCCAGGCCCATCTCCACGTACTCGGCCTCGTGCGCGATGGCCGCCACGCGGCGCATCCGCTCCGGGTCGGTCACGATCACCAGCCGCTGTCCCTGGCTGAAGCCGGCGCTCGGCGTCCGCTGCGCAGTGGCCGCGATCCGCTCGAGCACGACCCGGTCCACCGGTTCGGCAGAGAAGTGGCGCACCATGCGCCGGCGCGCGACGACGTCCGCAAATTCCATGGCGTCCTAGAGTAGCGGCGCCATCCGCTCCAGCACGGCGTTGCGCAGGCGCGCGCGCTGCCCAACCGCTGCTGCTCCCGCCTGGGAGGCGCCGATGTCCACCTCGAACAGATCGCGGCGGAACGTCTCGGCCACGCCCGCATCGCGGATGTGCAGCGCGATCTCCGGATTGCGATAGAGGGCCCAGGCGTCCAGGTTCAACGTCCCAACCAGCACCTCGTCGTCGGCCACCAGCGCCTTGGCATGCACCAGGGCCGGGTACTCCCAGATGGCGACCCCGGCCGCCAGCAGCCGATCGTAATGGTGCTGGAAGGCGGCATAGGCAACCGCGTTGCCGTGGACCGCATCGGGCACCACCATGCGCACTGTCACGCCGCGTTCGGCGGCCGCCACGATCCGATCGACCACGCCCTTATCACCCACGTAGGGATTCATGATCTCGAGCCGCTCGCGCGCGCCCTCCATCAGCCGCTCGGCGGCATCGGTGACCGGGAGCCAGCCCGGCGGCCAGTTCATCAGGAAGGTCGTGTCGATGGCGCCGGCGTCGGCCGCGCCGGGGAAGTATTCGGACAGCGAGCCGTCGGGAAGCCGCCCTCCGAGCTCGGCGAAGCTGCCCAGGAAGGTCGCCTGCAGCTGGCCGATGAGCGCCCCGGTGACGCGCACGAACAGGTCGTGGAATCGGCCGTCCTCGAAATGGTCCTCGATGCCGGCCCCGCCCATCCAGCCGATGCGACCGTCGATGACATACAGCTTGCGGTGGTCGACATGGCCCAAACCGATGCTCGTCCAGTCGATGCGACGATCACCAATGGTTCCGGTGCGCCGCGGCGGCATCGCGTCGTGCACGGTTATCTGGACCCCGGCCGTGGATAGGTCGGCGAGCATCTGTTTGGAAACACCGGACACGGCCGATCCCACAGCATCCAGGATCATCCGCACCTGGACGCCCGCGGCCGCACGCTCGGCCAGCACCGGCAGGAAGCTGTCGGCCACATGGCCCGGCTTGAAGCCGTACTGGATGACGTGGACCGAGTGCTGCGCCGCGGCGATGTCCTCCACGATGCGCGGGTAGAAGCGCCTGCCCTCCGGCAGCAGCTCCAGTGACGCGAGCGTGCTCGGCGCGAAGCGCACCGCCAGGCGATCGTGGCCCGGGGACGCCACCAGGGACTCCGCCCAGGCCTGCGCGCCGTCGACGGGAATCGATTCACGGGAACCGTCGTCCGGTATGCGCACCACGCGCAGGAAGCGCCAGCCCAGCACGCCGATCACGGCGGCTATCAGCCCGCCAAGCAGCCCAAGCCGTCCCATCTCGTCGCGTTCCTCCGTATGCGCCGCTCCGTGCTCGGTGCGTCCCGCGCAGGTGAATCCTATCGGTTCACCGGTAACAGCCGAGCTCAGTCACCCGGCGGACTCCAGTCCTGGGCGAGCCGCCACTCGCTGCGCAGCACGGCGGCGTATGCCTCGCCGGCGTGCGCCTCACCATGCGTCGCTTCCAGTATCGCGGCCGACCTGGCCGCGCGTGCCGGCAGGCCGCGCCCTCGCGGCACCTCACCGAGGATCGTCCAACGTCCATCAGGCTCGCGACGCAGGACGACAAACGTCGGAGCGGATGCGCCGCCCGGTCCGGCTGCCATTACACCCTCCGCGGGCCTACTCGAGGTAGTCCTTGAGCTTGCGGCTGCGGCTCGGGTGCCGCAGCTTGCGCAGCGCCTTGGCCTCGATCTGCCGGATCCGCTCGCGGGTAACGTTGAAGTCGCGGCCCACCTCTTCGAGCGTCCGGCTGCGACCGTCCTCCAGGCCAAAGCGCAGCTGCAGCACGCGCCGCTCCCGCGGCGTGAGCGAGTCGAGCACGCCCTCAACCTGCTCCTTGAGCAGCTGGTGGCTGGCGGCGTCGGCCGGCGCCACGCTGGCCAGGTCCGGAATGAAGTCGCCCAGGTGGGAGTCCTCTTCCTCGCCGATGGGCGTCTCCAGGCTCACCGGCTCCTGGCTGACCTTCATGATCTCGCGGACCTTCTCCGGTGAGACGGTCTGCGGTCCGATGGCCTCGCGCTCGTCGACCTCGACGTCGGTCGGCTCCCGCTGCAGCTTGTCGCGCAGCTCGCGCACGATCTCGTCCCGGCTCATGCGCCGGGCGATCTCCTCCACCGTCGGCTCGCGGCCCAGCTCCTGGAGCAGCGTGCGGCTGACCCGGATCAGGCGGTTGATGGTCTCCACCATGTGGACCGGGATGCGGATCGTGCGCGCCTGGTCGGCGATGGCGCGGGTGATGGCCTGCCGGATCCACCAGGTGGCGTAGGTGCTGAACTTGAAGCCCTTCTCGTAGTCGAACTTCTCGACCGCACGGATGAGGCCGATATTCCCCTCCTGGATGAGGTCCAGGAAGCTCATGCCGCGCCCGATGTACTTCTTGGCGATGCTCACCACCAGCCGCAGGTTGGCCTCGGTCAGCCGCTTGCGGGCGTCGACGCTCTGCTCGACCAGCCTTCCGGAGCGCTTCTCGAGCGGAACCTCCAGCGCGACGGCCGGGTCATAGCCCATGTCGCGCATGTACGCCGCATCGTTGCCGTCCTCGATGTAGGCCCGGGCGATGGCCTGCGTCGTTTCCCGCGCCCAGCGCTCGAGCTCCTGCAGCTCCGAGGCGCCGACGTGGTCGAGCGGCTTGAAGCGATACGAGTGCCCGAACAGCACCGTCTGCTTCAGCGACTCGGCCGGATCGGTGGCGAACAGCTTGATCAGCGACTCGCCATGCATGATCCGCTCGCGAGCCTCGTCGTTGAGGTCCGGCGCGCGGCGTGCCTTGGTCAGCTTGACCGTCGGCGCATCGATCTGGCGCCGCTTGCGCTTGGTCCACCAGTCGACGGCATCGACCGTGACGTGCGGCGCCTCCTTCGGCAGGTCGAAGGCACGCATGGCGGCCATGCTCCGCGCCTTCGGCTCGGAGTTGGTGCTGACCCAGGTGTAGAGGTCGACCATGGCTCGTGCCGGGTCCTCGACCGCCTTTTCGCCCAGCTCGATCGCCTTGGCCAGGACGACCTCCTCTTCGGCGGTGAGCAGCGCGACCTTGCCGATCTCCTTGAGGTACATCCGGACCGGGTCATCGATCCCGATCAGATCGGCGGCCAGCGCCTCCAGGTCCTCCTCGGCCGCCGGCGGCTTCGTCTCGCCCGCGGCGGTGGCGACCTCCTCGTCGGGCTCGGCGATGAGGGTCGGCTGGTTGTCCGCATCCAGGACCTCCACGCCGCTCTCCTCCGCCGCGGCGAACAGCTCCTCGATCTTGTCCAGGTGCGCCTCGGGCTGCGGGACCACCTCCAGGATCTGGTCCTGGGTGATGAAGCCCTCAGTCCGACCCTTCTCCAGCAGGCCCTCGATGGCGGCGGTCTCGGCCGCACTACCCTCGCCGTTGGAAGCAGATGCCGCCTTCGACGCCTTCTTGGGCTTGACGGATGCCTTCGCCGGCGCCGCCTTCGTGGGTACCGCTTTGGCGGGGGCGGCCGACTTGGTCGTGGCCGACTTCCCGTTCTTGGCCGTCACGGTGGCGGGTGTCGTCTTGGCCGCAGTGGCCTTGGCCGCCGTCCCCTTGGCCGGCGCTTTCGCGGCCGGCGCCTTGGCCGTTGATCCGCCCTTGGCGGGCGCGGCCGGCTTGGCAGTGCCCTTCGGCGCCTCTGCCTTCGGCCGTGTTGCCGCGGTGTCTCGATTCTTGGTGGTGGTCGCCACGCTCAGCTCCTCCTGCTCTCGGCCAGGTCGGCCGGTTCTCGCATCGCCTTCGTTACCTCGGCCTTCTCGCGGCCGAGCTGGATGATCTGTTGCTCAATGGTTGCCAGCCGTTCGCGATCCCCATCGCGCTGCGCTTCTTCCAGCAGCAGCCGGCCGTCGCGGAGGTCCTCCTCCAACCGCGCCTCGCGCAGGCGCAGCAACGTCACGCGCAGCACGCCACGCGCCGCGTCGAGATCGAGTGCGCCGCCCTCCCCGCCTTCTGCCAGGCGGGACAGCAGGTCCCGGGCCAGGTCCGCCGACGCCGGATCGAGCCCCGCCACGAATCCCTCCAGGTCGGCGGCGGTCGGCACGCCGTCGGTGGCGGCCAGCCGCTCCTGCCAGGCGCGGACAAGGGCCACGGCAGTGGCGTCACGGAACGGCAGGGCGCCATTGCCGGCGGCGTCGGTCGCCAGCACCGGGTAGCGCAGCATCATTCCCAGCGCTTCCAGCTCCAGGCCGGAAGGGCCGCCCTGGCGTGGGACAGCGGTGGCGGAACCCGGCCCGGTGGGAACGGCGCGCTGCACCTGCCGCCTGACCGGCTCGCGCTGCAGGGCTTCTGCCAGCACGCCAGGCTCGACATTCACCCGCTGGGCCAGTTGCTGGACGTAGAAGCTCCGCTCCAGCGGATCTGGGATGGCTTTGATGATGGCCAGCACGCGTCCGGTGAAGGCGCGCTTGCCCGCCACGCTGGTCATGTCGGCTTCGCTGGCAAGGCGGTCGATGGCAAAGCCCACGACCTCCTTGGCACTGGCCACTGCCTCGCGCCACGCCTCCGGATTGCCCCGGATCAGCTCGTCCGGATCCTTCCCGTCGGGAATCCGGATGATGCGCACCTTGCTGACGCTGTGGTCGGCTCCGAGCTGGGCGAGCAGCCCTTCGCGAGCCGCCGAATCCCCCGCCAAGTCGACGTCGTAGCCAAGCGCGATCGCCTCGCCGTACTTCAGCGCCAGGTCGATCTGGCCACGCGTCAGGGCGGTTCCGAGGCTGGCCACGACGTTCTCGAAGCCGGCCTGGTGGGCGGCCATCACATCGGTATAGCCCTCCACGATGACCGTCAGCTTCTCGCGCCGGATCGCGGCCTTGGCGAGATCGATGGCGAACAGGGTGTGGCTCTTGTCGAAGAGCGGACCCGCGGGCGAGTTCAGGTACTTCGGTCCTTCCTGCCCCGGCATGATCCGTCCGCCGAGGCCAACCGCCCGACCGGACGAGTCGCGAATCGGGATGATCACTCGCCCGCGGAATCGGTCGATCACACCGCCGCGGTTGGACGGACTGGCAAGTCCGGCACCGATCAGCTCGTCGCTGCTGAAGCCGCGTGACGCCAACCGACCGGTCAGCGCCTCCCAGGTGTTCGGCGCGTAGCCGATGGTGAACCGATCGAGCGTCTGCTCCGTCAGGCCGCGCTCATCCAGGTAGGCACGGGCTGGCTCTCCCTGTTTGGTCTGGAGGAGCACCTCTCGGTACCAGGCAATGGCCGCCTCCAGCGCCTCGCGCATGCGCCGCTTCCGCCGATCCTCCCGCGCGGTGCGCTCGGAGAGCTCCACGCCCGCCCGCTCGGCCAACCGCGTCAAGGCCTCGCGAAAGTCGAGGCCGTCGCGCTTCATGAGGAAGGTGAAGATGTCGCCGCCCTCGCCGCAGCCGAAACAGTGCCAGCTCTCGCGCTCGGGGCTGACGATGAAGGACGGCGTCTTCTCCGCGTGGAAGGGGCAGAGGCCCTTGAAGGCGGAGCCGGCCCGTTTGAGGGCCACCGTCTCACCGACCAGGTCGGTGACGGGAATCTTCGATTTGATCTCGGCGGTGATGCCGGAGGAGAAAGTGGTCATGCAAACGAGCAGGCCGAACCCGGCCGATATCTGTCAAGGGGTTTGTCAATAGCCGCAAGCACATTCTACCCCATTGTCAAGTTTTGAGCACGGAATGCGCTTCGCCCGGCGCTGCGCCCGCGCTGCGCCCGCGCTGCGCCGACCAGGCCCGCGCCCTCATGGCCTCGAGTCGCGCTGCGCTACACTCACTGCCACCCCTGAGCCCACCCTGCCGCCCCAGACCGCACCGGAGGAGACGCCCACGGCCTCGTCCGCCGCGCCCAACGACATCAGGGAAGCGAACCTGCTCCGCGCGGCCTTCCGGGATCTGCACGCCGCTCGGCTGCACGGCTTCGCACTGCTGGTCACGCTCGGAGACCGGACGCGTGCCGCCCAGGCCGCCTCGATTGCCGTGGCAGCCGGCGCCCAGCGCGCCACAGAGCTGCGTCATCCGGAACGCGCGGCGGCATGGCTGCGGCGTCAGGTGCTGAAGGAACTGCGGCACATCCCCCCGAGCCGACATCTGACGCCCACCGAGCGCCACCTGGCACTGGTCGAGATCGGCGGCGCCCAGCCGGCCATCGCCGCGCTCGAGGAGCTGACGCCCGAACGCAGGGCGGCGCTGGTCGCGGGCGTCGTGGAGCGCTTCTCGGTTGCCGATGTCGCCACCATCCTCGACACCGACCTGGTCGGCGCCCAGCGGGCGCTGGAAGGGGCCCGCCGCCAGTACCTGGCTGCCGCCGGTCTCTGGACGGTCGAGCAGCCGAGCGCTGTCGTCGCTGGCGGAGCGCTGGCCGATCGCATCAACCAGTTGGCGGCGCGAACCGTCGGCCCGCCGCAGGTCGAGGGCTGACATGGCGCGCAAGAAGCAGTCGACAAATGATCTGCACCAGCGCTTCACCGAGTGGCTGGAAGGGATCAGCACCGAGGATCCGCCCCGAGACCTGGCCGTGCACGCGGCGGTATGTGTCGACTGTCAGGAGCTGATCGCTGCCGTCGACGCGCTCACGTCGATCGACACTGCCCTGGCTGGCATCCCGCAGGCGCGATCCGTTCCAGCCGTTGGTTGGTTGCGCATGCCGGGACGCGCGGCGGTGGCAGCGGGCGGTCTGGCGGCCCTGGTGGTGGTTGGCGTCGCCAGCTGGCAGCTGATCCAGACGTCCGGCGTCGCATTCGTGCTGCCGGTCGAGTCGCCCACCCAGGAGGTCCTGGGCGACACCGGAACGCCACGGCCGACGCCCTCCCCAACGACCCTCGCATCGGCCCAGCCGGCGAGCGATGAGCCGACGCCACCGGAGCAGGCACCGACGTCGCCAGCCACGTTCACCGTCCCGCCATTCGTCTTCCCACCGCCGACCTTCGGCCCCCCAGTCCCTCCGCCGGTCCAGCCGACGGCACGCCCCACCGCCCGTCCCAGCGTCCGCCCCACGGCCACGCAGCGCGCGGGACCGACACCTCCGCCGACGCCTCCGCCGACACCCCCACCGACACCTCCGCCCACGCCGCCGCCAACACCGCCGCCAACACCGGAGCCGACGCCCGGCGGTGGGCCATTAGCCGAGTGCATCGATACGGTCGATAACGACGGCGATGGATTTATCGACTTGCTGGATATCGACTGCCTGAATGTCTTCGACCTGAGCGAGAGCAGTTGACGCGTCGCTGAGGCGATGCCGGCTTACTTGTCCCGGGTCTCCGCGTCGCTGAGCGCTGCCTGGGCGGCAGCCAGCCGCGCGACCGGGACGCGGAACGGCGAGCAGGAGACGTAGTCCAGCCCGACCTCGTGGCAGAAGGCGATGCTGGCCGGGTCGCCGCCGTGCTCGCCGCAGATGCCCACCTTCAAGCCCGGGCGCGCTGCGCGCCCGCGCTCAGTGGCGATCCGTACCAGCTGTCCCACGCCCTCGCGGTCGAGCACCTGGAACGGGTTCTCCGGCAGGATCTTGCGGTCCACGTACTGCAGCAGGAACTTGCCTTCCGCGTCGTCGCGGCTGAACCCGTAGGTCATCTGGGTCAGGTCGTTGGTGCCGAAGCTGAAGAACTCGGCATGCTCGGCGATGTCGCCCGCGGTCAATGCGCCACGCGGCACCTCGATCATGGTCCCGAACTTGTAGTCCACCTGCTGGCCGCTGGCACGCACGATCTCCTCCACCTCAGCCTCCAGCACACGGCGCGTCTCGGCCAGCTCGTTCACGTGGCCGACCAGCGGAATCATGATCTCGGGCAGCGGCGTCTTGCCCTCGGCCGCCACCCGCGCCGCGCCGGCCAGGATGGCGCGCGTCTGCATCCGCACGATGTCCGGGATCAGGATGCCCAGCCGAACGCCGCGCATGCCGAGCATGGGATTGACCTCGCGCATGGCTTCGACGGCCTGCAGCAGCTCCTCCGCCTCGGCCAGCTCTGCCTCCATGGCCGTGCGATCGGCGGGACCCTCGGCCGCGGCGGCCTGGCCCTGACGGGTAATGAGCTTCATCGCTCGCGCCGCGTCCTTCTTGCCGAAGACCTTGGCCAGGCCCTTCTCCAGTGACGGACTCGCCTGGTCGGCCACGGCATCGACCTGGACCGATGGTGCCCCCAGCAGCGTGCGAAGGCGCGTCACCTTCTCCAGCAGCTCGTCATGCGCCGGCAGGAACTCGTGCAGCGGCGGGTCGATCAGGCGGATCACGACCGGCAGGCCATCCATGGCCCGGAAGAGCCCGGCGAAGTCATCGGTCTGGAGCACCTCGAGCTCTGCCAGGGCCGAGTCGAAGGTGGTGACCGCCTCACGGTCGTCGGCGGACAGCTTGTCGCCGGCGTCGCGCCGATGCTTGGCCTCGGTGGCCCGAGTGGCGTTGAGGATCATGCGCTGCACGGTTGGCAGCCGCTCCTCCTCGAAGAACATGTGCTCCGTCCGGCACAGCCCGATGCCCTGCGCCCCGAAGGCTCGGGCACGCTCGGCGTCGCGCGGGTAGTCCGCGTTGGCCCAGACCTGCAGGCGCCGGATCTCATCGGCCCAGGACAGGAGCGTGGCGAGGTCGTGCTCGTCCTCGTACCGCGCCTCGATGGTGGGCAGCTCCCCGGCGAAGATCTCGCCGGTGGCGCCGTCGATGCTGATCATGTCGCCCTCGTGGAGGGTGACCTTGCCGGCCTTCATCTCACGCTTGGCGTAGTCGATCTTCAGCGACTCCGCCCCGGCCACACAGGGCAGGCCCATCGAGCGCGCCACCACCGCAGCATGGCTGGTGGCCCCGCCGCGGGCCGTGAGCACGCCACGGGCCGCCAGCATGCCGTGCACGTCGTCCGGGCTGGTCTCGATGCGCACCAGGATCACCGGGTCGCCGGCCGCCTTGGCCTCCACCGCCCGATCCGGGTCAAGGATCGCCTTGCCCGTGGCTGCCCCCGGCGAGGCGTTGAGCCCCTTCGCCAGGAAGCGATCCCCGGCCTTGGCCTTGGCCGCCTCATCGAAGCGGGGCAGCAGCAGCTGCACGATCTGGTTCGGGTCGACCCGCTGCACCGCCTCCTGGCGCGACAGGATCTCCTCATTGGCCATGTCGACCGCGATCTTCACCGCGGCGGGCGCGGTGCGCTTGGCGGAGCGCGTCTGGAGCATGAACAGCTTGCCACGCTCGATGGTGAACTCCAGGTCCTGGACGTCGCGGTAGTGGCGCTCGAGGCGCTCGGCGATACCCTCGAACTCGGCGTAGACGTCGGGCAGCTCGTCACGCATCTGGCTGATCTTGGCCGGCGTCCGCACTCCCGCCACGACGTCCTCGCCCTGGGCGTTGGTCAGGTACTCGCCGAAGATTGCTTTCTCACCGGTGTTCGGGTCCCGGGTGAAGGCGACGCCTGTGCCGGAATCGGAGCCCATATTGCCGAACACCATGGTGACGATGTTCACCGCCGTGCCCAGGTCGTGCGGGATCTTGTTGAACTCGCGGTAGTCGTGGGCGCGCTTGCCGAACCATGAGTCGAAGACCGCCCGGATGGCGAGCTCCAGCTGCCGGTATGGATCGGTCGGGAACGGCTCGCCGGTCTTCGCCCGCACGAGCTCGCGGTAATTGTCGGCAATGCCCTTCAGATCGTCGGCGGTGAGGTCGGTGTCGAGCGAGACGCCGCGCTTGTGCTTGAGCGCATCGAACGGCTCGTCGAACTCGGTGGCCGGGATGTCGAGCACGATCCGGCCGAACATGGCCACGAAGCGGCGCCACGCGTCGTACCCAAAGCGCTCGTTGCCGGTCAGCTCGATGAGGCCGCTGACGGTGTGCTCGTTGAGGCCCAGGTTGAGGACCGTGTCCATCATGCCCGGCATGCTGAAGGCCGCCCCCGAGCGCACGCTGACCAGCAGCGGGTCCTTCGGGTCGCCGAAGCCCTTGCCCGTCTCCTGCTCCAGGGCAGCCATGTGGGCCAGCACGTCGTCCCACAGGCCCGGCGGCAGCTCCTTGCCGGCCGCGTAGTAGGCGTTGCAGGCCTCGGTGGTGATGGTGAAGCCGGGCGGCACGGGCAGGCCGGCGTTCGTCATCTCGGCCAGACCGGCGCCCTTGCCGCCGAGCAGGCTGCGCATCTGCGCGCTGCCCTCGGCAAAGGTGTAGATCAGCTTGCCCGGCTCTGCCTGGGTGGCAGCCTTGGGAGTGCGCTTGCGGCTGGTGGTGGCCATGCGGTGACGGGGCCTCCGTGTCGGCTGGGGAGGGTTGATTGTACCGATGTGGGCCCATGGCGGGCCCTGCACATGGAGATCCTTGACGCTGGTCCGCCGCGATGGCATCGTCCCGCCATGAACGGGCTGCCATGGCTATTCTTGCTGGCCGGATACGCCCCCATCGCCCTGCTCGTCTTCGCCCCGCTCTGCGCGCATCTGGCGCGACGACGGAACCGCGACGCCGAGACATGGCTGTTGCTCGGTGGATTGTTCGGGCCTCTGGCCACGGCGTGGATCGGACTGCTGCCATCGCGCCCACGGTGGAACGCCGCCGACCGTATGGAGCTCTCCCGCCGGCGCACGCCCGCCCGTCGGATCCCGAGCATGGATGCGCGGCCGGGCATTCGCTGCCTGCTGTGCGGCGCGCTTCAGCTGCCTGGCCATCGTTGTCGCCCAGAGGTCGTAGAGGATCGCGTTACGCGCCGCTGGACCGTGCGAGTCGGCGGCCAGCGAATACTGGGCCCGCCCGGCTAACCGCCTACCAGACTTCGCCCGGTCTCCAGTCGACGGCGATGGGCAGCGTCGAGTCGAGGCCACGCGGGGTCCGCGGAGTGACCCGGACCATGATGTCGCCGTCCTCCGCTGCAGATCGCTCGAGGGCGCCGTCGCGGTTTCTGATCCAGGTAGGGCCCTGCCAGACCACCCAGCCCAGACGAGCGTAGAAGGAGTGGCGGCCGGTACCCAGCGCGCCGATCTCGTATCGCTCATCGATCATGCGGTTGATGGCCATCATCAACTCGGTTCCTACCCCTCCACCGTGGAGATCGGGCCAGACGGCGACGGCCTCGACATAGCCGGAGCGCAGCGTCGCTTCCCCCGGATAAAGCAGCCGGTCGACGATCGCGGCGTGCCCGAGAATGCCTCGCTCCGCATCCTCAGCCAGGACGTGCACGCCAGGTCCTATGTCCTCCCAGTACGTGTCCCAGGGCTCATCGAACGCCGCCACGCACAGGTTGGTCAGGACCGACCATTCTGACGGTGTCAGCTCGGCGGAGGGCACGACCCGCAGCACGGCCACCACCCTCAGCGCCGCGGCCGCACCCGACGGCGTCCGGGC
>DATBRW010000031.1:0-1693 GCA_036560125.1 Candidatus Limnocylindria bacterium | reverse complement strand
CCAGAAGGGCGTGCGCCTGTACGGGATCTACGGGCGGCTTCTCTACGACACGTGGGAGCGCACCCAGGCGCTGCTGCGCGGGGGCCTGGACGTCACGCCCATCATCACCCACCGCTTTGACCTCGCAGACTGGGAGCGGGGCTTCGCCCTGATTGCCTCCCGCCACGCCGGAAAGGTGGTTCTCCTGCCATGACCGATACCGCCGTGCCGTCCGCCTCGAAGGCGCGCGCCCGCAACCCGCTCGCGTTCCTGGAGGCCGAGGTCGAAGACCTCCGCGCCAAGGGGCTGTTCCGCCGCCTCCGGGTGGTGGAGTCGGAGCAGAAGAGCCGATGCGTGATCGACGGCCATGAGGTGATCACGCTGTCGAGCAACAACTACCTGGGCCTGAACACCCATCCCCGGCTGCGCCAGGCGGCGATCGAGGCGGTGGAGCGCTTCGGGGCCGGTTCGGGGGCGGTGCGGACGATTGCCGGCACCATGAGCCTCCACGAGGAGCTCGAGGCGCGGCTGGCCGATTTCAAGCACGTCGAGGCGGTGCTGACGTTCCAGTCCGGCTTCACCTGCAATACCGGCGTCATCCCCATCCTGGCGCCCGATGGCGCGGTGATCGTGAGTGACGCGCTGAACCACGCCAGCATCATCGACGGCATTCGGCTGACCAAGGCCGAACGCAAGATCTTTCCGCACGCCGACATGGACGCCTTGCGCAGCGCCCTGCACGAGGTGCGGGACGCTCCTGGCGGCGCGGATCGGACGGTGCTGGTCATCAGCGACGGCGTGTTCAGCATGGACGGCGACATCGCCCAGCTGCCGGCCATCGTGGAGGCGGCCGAGGAGGCGGAGGCGATCGTGTACGTGGACGACGCGCATGCTTCCGGCGTGCTCGGTCGCAACGGACGCGGCAGCATCGACCACTTCGGCCTGCACGGGCGGGTGCACGTCCAGGTCGGCACGCTGTCCAAGGCGATCGGCGTATTGGGCGGCTACGTCGCCGGGCCGGCCGTGCTGCGGACGATGCTGGAGCACCGGGCGCGGCCGTTCCTCTTCTCGACCTCGCATCCGCCTGCCGTCGCGGCGGCCTGCCTTGCCGCGATCGACGTGCTGGAGTCAGAGCCGGAGCTGATCGATAGGCTCTGGGAAAACAGCCGCTTCTTCAAGGCCGGCCTCAAGCGGCTGGGCTTTGACACGGGTGCGTCCGAGACGCCGATCACCCCCGTCATTGCCGGCTCAGGCGTGCTGGCCATGAAGCTGTCCGACCGGCTCTTCGAAGAGGGCGTCTTCGCGCAGGGGATCGGCTTCCCGACCGTGCCGGATGATCGGTCCCGCGTGCGCACCATCGTGACTGCCGAGCACACGCGCGAGGAGCTCGAGACCTGTCTGGCGGCCTTCGAGAAGGTCGGGCGGGAGCTCGCGCTGATCTGACCATGGCCGCGTGGGACCGCCACGCGGTGCTTCCCGTCAACGCTGGTCTGGAAGGCCATTATGTACGGTGCTAGGGTGCGCGGGCTGACCGCCGCCCGTGCGGCTGCCCACACGAGCACAGGATGCCCGTCCCGATGCGCGAGCGACCCATGAGTGCATTCGTCGCCCAGGCCCTGCGTGAGGCCGAGCATCGCCGTGCGACCGCTCCGACCGCCCAGCCGCATGCGCTCGACGGGCTGTCCGTTGACCAGCTGGCCGAGGCCGCCAGCGC
>DATBRW010000030.1:0-3122 GCA_036560125.1 Candidatus Limnocylindria bacterium | reverse complement strand
TGGCCGCCGACTTCGTGACCTCCTGGCGGCGCCTGATCGACCCGCGCACCGCCGCTGACTACTACTACGTCATGCTCGACATCGATGGCGCGGCCGACGTGGCCGGCGCGGATCCGGATGACGACGCGGCAGTTGACGCGGCCCTGGAGAACTTCGGGGTCGAGGCGCCGGACGACGCCACGTTCGTCGTCCACCTGTCGCATCCGGCAACCTACTTCGTCTCGATCGCCACGCTGTGGGTCACCGCACCCATCCGCGAGGACTTCGAGTATGCCGAGGCTGATGGCTATGTCTCGTCCGGTCCCTTCGTCCTCTCCACCTGGGATCACGACTCTCAGCTGGTGCTGGATCCGAACCCGGAGTGGACGTCCGGTTCGTCGACCGGGGTCTCCCTCGAGATGCCGGTGATCCCCGATCCGGCACAGACCCTGGCCGCGTACGAGAATGACGAGGTCGATCTGGCCCTGGTGCCGTCGGCCGACGTGCCGCGTGTCCGCGATGATCCGGACCTGAGCCAGCAGGTGGTGCAGGGCGACGTGCTGTCGCTCGAGTACTACGGCTTCGACATGCGGCCGGAGAGTGTCTTTGCGAAGAGCAAGTCCCTGCGCTACGCCTTCAGCGAGGCGGTCGACAAGCAGACGCTGATCGACACGCTGCGCCAGGGGGTGGGCACCGTGGCCGGTTCGGCCGTGCCACCGGGCATGCCGGGCCACCAGGCCGACATCGGCATCCCGTATGACGCCGACAAGGCGGTCACCGACTTCGCCGCCGGCCTCGACGAGGCGGGCGTGAGTGCCGGTGACCTGGCGCTGCAGCTCGGCTACAACACCGAGGCCGATCACGAGCCGACGGTGGAGTTCCTGCAGGAGCAGTGGCGCACCGCCTTCGACGTCAACGTGGAGCTGGTCGGGCTCGAGTGGTCGAGCTACCTGACCCGGCTCAACGAGGATCCGTTCGACATCTTCCGTCTGGGCTGGGGCGCGGACTACCCGCATCCCAACAACTTCCTGACGGACCTGTTCACCTGCACCAGCGGCAACAACAACATGCAGTACTGCAATGAGGACTTCGATGCCCTCATGGCCGATGCTGCGGTCGAGCCGGATCTGGATACCCAGGTGGGCATCTACAACCAGGCCCAGGAGATGCTGGTCGACGACGCACCGGTCATCTTCATCAGCTGGGGCGGTCGCTTCACGCTGGTCAAGCCGTGGGTCACTGGTCTGACCATCACCCCGGGTGATGCCACCACGGGTTCGTTCTTCTATGACGCCGTGACGATCGCCGAGCACGAGTAAGGCGACGCATGCCAGGGCCGTTGCGCCGACGCAACGGCCCTGGCTCCTCCCCATCCGTCCAATGGCTGCAGGAGCCTCATCACAAGACGACAGGCAGGCATTCATGATCGCGCGCTATGAAACGAACGACCTTCATCTGGCCGCCACTCTCCAGTGCCTTGGCCTTGAGCTGCTGGAGGTGGACCGATCCGATCCGCGCCGCGTCAGGTTCGTGTTCGAGGACGACGCCCTGCGGCGCGAGTGGACGCGGGAATACCTGGCCGGCGGCCTCCGGGTCGACCCGCTCATCCTGCTGAACTCATTCCGGTCCCTGAAACGGCAGATCTACGCCGACGCGGGCCCGGCCAACCACGTCGTGCGGGTGGTTCCCCACCAGCGGGCGGCGGCTGGTGGCGCCCGCGACTGAACAAGAATCCCCACCGAATGACGCGGACGGCTATGCTGTACTCCTCCGGATCGTCCGGGGACTCCGTCCGGTCGTTTGCTTCTCGAGTCGACCGCGCGTCGACCTTCTGCATCGAGAAGAGACATGGGAGTGACCATGACCAGCGGCACCGTGAAGCGAGTCATCAGTGAGCGTGGGTTCGGCTTCATCGTCGGCGAGGATGGCAAGGAGTACTTCTTCCATCGCGACGGCCTGACCAGCTCCATCGATTTCGACCGGTTGGTCGGAGGCGAGAAAGTCAGCTTCGATACCGAGGCGGGACCGAAGGGCGAGCGCGCAGTGCGCGTGCAGGCCGCTTAGGCCCATCTCCTTCACGACAGAGCGCTCGGCCGTACAGGCCGGGCGCTCTTTCATTTCTGTGGGACGCCCGCCGGGATGAGCCGCGGCGGACGCTCGCCAGCGGGGGTGCGGACTACGATCAGCCGCATGGAGGCGGCTCGACGGCTTCCCGCGCCCGCGCGCTACGGCCTCGCCCTGCTTGGCGTGGCGGTCGTCACCGCCGTCATCGCGGCGCTGGGGCGCTTCCACCTCGCCAACGCGTCGATGCTCTACCTGATCGTGGTGCTGCTCGCGGCCGTGGCGCTCGGGCGCGGCCCGGCGGTGATGGTGGCGTTCGCCGCGTTCCTGGCGACCAACTTCTTCCTGATCGAGCCCCGCTTCTCCCTCACCGTCGCCAACCCCGAGGAGTGGGTGACACTGATCCTGCTGCTGCTCACCGCGGTGGTCACCGGACAGGTGGCGGCCGGGCAGGAGCAGCGCGCCGAGGAGGCTGAGGCCAACGCCCGCGAGGCGCGCCTGCTGTCCGAGGTGGCGCAGCTGATGACCGAGCCGAACCTGGACCCGGCGCTGGGCCGGGTGGCGGAGCGGCTGCGCAGCGAGCTGGGGGTGCTGGCGGTCCGCATCGTGGTCAATGGCGAGGACGGCGGCCTGCTGGCCAGCGCATCGGCGGGAGCCGGCACCGACCTGGAGGCGCTGACCGCCGCCCTGGCGCGCGGCGGGTCGGAGGTGTTGAGCGCGAGCGGGGGCCGATGGGTGCGGGTGGTGCAGCCCCACGCGGGTTCCGCGAGCGCCACCGCTGCGTCGGCTCCCGCGCTGCGGCTGCTGCGCGTGCCCGTGCGTGCGCCGCATGGTGAGACCGGCGAGGTGATCCTGGCCGCTGGGCGCGACAGCCGGTTCGGGCCGGCGGACGTGCGCCTGCTGGAGTCCGTGTCGGCGCAGCTATGGGGTGCGGTGGATCGGGCGCGGCTGCGCGACGAGGCCAACGAGGCCGAGGTGCTGCGCCAGGCCGACCGAGTGAAGTCGGCGCTGCTGGACGCGGTCAGCCATGACCTGCGGACGCCTTTAGCCTCGATCCTGGCGTCGGCCGGCAGCCTGCGCCA
>DATBRW010000029.1:0-1834 GCA_036560125.1 Candidatus Limnocylindria bacterium | reverse complement strand
CCTCCCGGATGTGCGACCGGCGAAACGGGTCGTAGGGATGCGGGATCGAGACCAGGCCGCCCTGCTCGTGAATGGCATCTGCCGTCTTATCGGCTGAGAGGCCGCGTGGGATGGTCCTCTGCAGGAAGACCCCGACCACCTCCCCGTCGGCCGTCGAGACCTCCTCGCCCAGGATGACCGTCAGCTGATCGGTCAGGCCCAGCTCAGCCACCTTGTCACGGACCGCGACGGCTCCCTCGACGTTGTTGTGGTTGGTGACGGCCACGTGGGTCAGGCCACGCTCCAGGGCGATGCGGATGAACTTCTCCTCGGACAGGATCGAGTCGCGGCTGAAGCGCGTGTGGATGTGGAAGTCGGCGAATGCCTTGGCCCGCGCGGGGGGCGCTCCAGTTCGCTCGCGAGTCGCCTCCACGGCGCCCGCTGCGGCTGCGCCCTGCGCGGCCGTCGGCGCGTGGGCGGTCACGGGATGGCCGCCACGAGCGAGGCGGTCACGAGATTCGCCGTCACGAGCTGCTGACGAGGCTCTTGCGGAATGTTCCGAAGTGCTCGAGGGCAAGTCCCGTGCCCACCGCCACCGAGTTCAGCGCGTTCTCCGCAACGTGGCACGGGATGCCGGTGACCTGGGTGAGCATCGTGTCCAGATTGCGCAGCAGCGAGCCGCCGCCGGACATGACCATGCCCTTGTCGATGATGTCGCTCGACAGCTCGGGCGGCGTCTGCTCCAGGACGTTGCGCACCGCGGTGATGACCTGCTGGAGCGGCTGCTCGATGGCTTCGGTGATCTCGGTGGAGGTGATCGGGATGGTGCGTGGCAGGCCGGCGATCATGTCGCGGCCCTTGACCTCCATGGTCATCGGCTCATCCATTGGCAAGGCGGAGCCGATGGCGATCTTCACCTCCTCCGCGGTCCGGTCGCCGATCATGAGGTTGTACTTGCGGCGGATGTAGTTGGCGATCGCCTCGTCGAATCGGTTCCCGCCGACCCTGACCGATTGGCTGACCACGATCCCGCCCAGGGCGATCACCGCGATCTCGCTGGTGCCACCGCCGATGTCGATGATCATGTTTCCACTTGGGCCGGCAATGGGCACGTTCGCGCCGATGGCCGCCGCCAGCGGCTCCTCGATCAGGTAGGCGTCCTTGGCCCCCGCCTTGAGGGCCGCATCGCGCACCGCGCGCTTCTCGACGCTGGTCACGCCGGACGGGACGGAGATCATCACCTCGGGCTTGAAGAGGCGGATACCGCGCGTCACCTTGTTGATCACGTAGCGCAGCATGGCCTCGGTGATCAGGTAGTCCGCGATCACGCCGTCGCGCATCGGCCGGATGGCCCGCACGTTGCCGGGGGTTCGCCCGATCATCTCGCGGGCCTCTTCCCCTACCGCGACGAGGCGATTGTCGTCGTCGCTGATCGCCACCACGCTCGGCTCGTTGAGCACCACGCCCTTGCCCTTGACGTAGACAAGGATGTTGGCGGTGCCGAGGTCGATGCCGATCTTCATGCGCGCGCACGCTTCCTGCCAGCGGGTCTTGCGGGGCGCCCGCAGTATACCGACTGGCCTCGTCGACCCGGCCGGTACGATCGGTCCATGCCCGAAGGCGACACCATCTTCCGAACTGCCACCGTGCTGCGTCGTGCGCTCGTGGGTGGGATCGTGCGGCGGGCGCTGGCCCAGCCGGGACCCGGGCTTTCGCGCGTCCCCGACCTGTCGGTGCTGATAGGTGCGTCCGTGGACGCGGTGGAGACACGCGGCAAGCACCTGCTGATCGGCTTCTCGGATGGGCGATGGGTGCGGACGCACATGCGGATGAAGGGCTCCTGGCACCGATACCG
>DATBRW010000028.1:0-2969 GCA_036560125.1 Candidatus Limnocylindria bacterium | reverse complement strand
AGCGGCATCCACTCGTTGGGCGCGTGGAAGTTCCCGTTCGGCGAGGCGAACCCGATCATCACCGTCTTGAGGTCGAAGGCCGTGTCCATGGCGGCGACCACCGGGATCGACCCGCCCGAGCGGTGGTAGACGGGGTCCTTGCCGAAGGCCTGGCGCAGCGCCTCGGCGGCGATCGTCACGCCTGGGTGGGCCAGGGGCGTGATCGCCGGCTGACCGCCGTGAATCACCCTCACGCTGACCTCCACCGTCGGCGGGGCGATGCGCTTGAGGTGCTTGACCATCAGCTCCTCGATCTCGCGGTGGTCCTGGTCAGGCACAAGGCGCGTGCTGAGCTTGGCGGCGGCGAAGGCGGGGATGATCGTCTTGGAGCCCTCGCCCTGGTACCCACCCCACACCCCGTTGATGTCGAAGGTCGGCCGCGCCGACAGGCGCTCCAGCAGGGTGTAGCCCGGCTCGCCGTCCATCGGCTGCTTGATGCCGATCGACTGGCTCCAGGCCTCCTCGTCCCACGGGATGCTGGCGTAGGCCTCGCGCTCCTCGTCGGACAGCTCACGGACCTTGTCGTAGAAGCCGGGGACGGTTACCCGACCGTAGACATCGGTCAGGCTGGCCAGCATGCGGACCAGCACGTTGGCCGGGTTCTCGCAGCCGTTGCCATAGCTGCCGGAGTGGACGTCCTGGGCCGGGCCTGAGACCTTGAGCTCCCAGTAGGCGATGCCGCGCAGGCCGTAGGTGATGGCCGGCGTGCCCTCGTCGTCGTGCATGTCAGAGTCGCTGACGATGGCCAGGTCGGCCTGCAGCAGGTCGGGCCGGCTGGCGATGAACTCCTCCACCGGCAGGCTGCCCACCTCCTCGTCGCCCTCGAAGAAGAAGCGCAGGTTGAGCGGCAGCCCATCGGCTCCTGCCAACCAGGCCTCCGCCGCCTTGAGGTGCATGAAGAGCTGGCCCTTGTCGTCGCCGGAGCCGCGGGCATAGACCCGGTCGTCTTCATAACGCGGCTCGAATGGGGGGCGGATCCACTCGTCAAGCGGGTCCGCCGGCTGGACGTCGTAATGGCAATAGACGAGCACGGTGGGTGCGTCCGCGCCGGCATGCAGCCAGTCGCCGGTGACGATCGGATGGCCGCTCGTCTCGTGCAGCTGCGCGTTGTCGACCCCGATGCGGGTCAGCTCGTCGGCGACCCACTGCGCAGTGCGGCGCACCTGGTCCTTGCGCTCCGGGTCGGCGCTCACCGACTCGATGCGCAGGAACTCGTCGAGCCCGGCGAGGTGCTCATCGGCGCGGTCGCGCAGGTAGGCAAGGGCGGCGTCGACGCCGCTCGTCCGTATCGTCATGGGCCGATGATAGGCGGCGTGGCGGTAACGTGGCGGAACCGATGCCTCGCGCGGGACGTCGAGCAACCATGCGTTTCCTGGTAGCTGCCGGCGCAGGTCTGGCGACTGGGCTTCTGCGATCGCTCGGGGCTAGGTGAACAGCCCCAAGAGGAATCCAAGGAACAGCGCAAGGGCGACGGCCGGCAGGAAGGCCGCGATCCGCAGGAAGGCGGGCCAATCGGCCCCGCCAGCGAAGGCGTAGACGGGGATCGTCACGGGAAACAGGAAGGTGCCTGCCGACCAGGCGACTCGGCGGCGAAAGGTCAGGTCCGGCCGATCCTGGACGTCCAGCCAGTAGGCGGCGAGCATCAGGAAGCCCCCGACCGCGCAGACGGCAAAGACGCTCCAGACGACCGGCAGCATGGCTCGATGCTAGCCGCGATGGCAGCTAGGCGCCGCTTCGCTACTCGCCGAGCTCGGTGCGCCGTCGGCGCAGGTCCGCGCCACCTGTGAACACGTCGCCCAGCACCCTCAGTGGCCGGAAGCGGGGAAGCGTCGGCTCGCTGTCCGGCAGCAGTGCCTCGCAGGCGACGCGCACGCGGTCCTCGAGCGCATCCCTGGCGACTTTGCCGCGGATGCCCGTGGTGGGGATGGGGTCCCCGAACCGGATCTCGACCTGGCGCCCGAGCCACAGGTAGGTGCTGCCGACGATGGTGGCCGGCACAATCGGCACGGCCGAAGCGGTGGCGAACACGACCGCGCCCTCCTTGAACGGCAGCAGCTCCGTCTCCCGGAATCCCACCTGGCCCTCGGCGAAGATGCCCAGCACACCACCGGCGTCAAAGACGCGTCGCACGGCCCGCGCCGCGCCGGTGAAGGAGCTGGTGGCCGGGTCGAACGGGATGGCGCAGCCGAAGAAGTTGATGACGCGGTTGCGGAAGCCGCGAGTCAGGTCAGCCTCCTTCGGACCGAACCAGGTGATGCGCGGCGCCAGTGGCGAGACCGAGATCACCAGCATCGGATCCCAGCCGCTGTGGTGGTTGACGACCAGGCAGTAGGGGGCATCAGGCAGGCGACCGGTGTCGACCACTCGCACGTTGAAGAGCAGTCGCACGAAAAACCGCACGGTCCGCCATAGGGTCCGATAACGTCGGTCGATGACCAGGGACCGCGGATAGCGCGCTGCGGCCGCCTGCCTAGCGTCCGGGGGGCTGGTCATGCCGGCGACGGCACCTGCTCGATGACGGCTGAGGCGTCGCGCTTCGGCTCGGTCACCCGGCGCAGCGCCAGCGCGCCGATGAGCAGCTCGACCGCCATGAGGACGAAGATCCCCCGATAGGCGAGGTCGGGGCCGAGCGAGGCGAGGCTGGCCAGGAACACCGCCACCCCGCCGACCGTGGCAGCGATGGGTCCGGCGCCGGCGACGGCTATGTTGCTGATGCCCATGTAGCGGCCCGATTCGGCCTTGGGGATGATGTCGGTCATCAGCGCCCAGTCGACGCCCAGGAAGACGCCGCTGCAGATGCCGATCGGCACGGCTGCCACCACCACCATCCAGTACGCCGGCGCGGTGGCGATGACCGCCGCTCCCACAATGCCCAGCCCGATAGCCACGTACAGCACCGGCTTGCGTCCGATCCGCGACGAGATCCAGCC
>DATBRW010000027.1:0-9548 GCA_036560125.1 Candidatus Limnocylindria bacterium | reverse complement strand
CGGACCGTGGCGGTCACCGGCTGCGGCCCGATCGGCCTGTGCGCCGTGGCCGTGGCCAAGGCCGCGGGCGCCTCGCTGGTGATCGCGACCGATGTCGAGCCGTACCGGCTGGAGATGGCAAGCCGCATGGGCGCCGACCTGGCGATCGACGGGCGCGAGCCCGACCTGGTGCCCGGGGTGCTGGAAGCCACCGGCGGCGACGGCGTGGACGTGGTGCTCGAGATGAGCGGCGCCCAGCCGGCCCTGGACACGGCGCTGGCGATCGTCACCCGCGGCGGCCGCATCAGCCTGCTGGGCATCTTCAGCCAGCCCGCCACAATCGACCTGTCCGACCTGGTCATCCAGAAGGGCGTGCGCCTGCACGGCATCTACGGGCGGCGCCTGTACGACACATGGGAGCGCACCCAGGCGCTGCTGCGTGGCGGCCTGGACGTGACCCCCATCATCACCCACCGCTTCGACCTCGCCGATTGGGAGCAGGGCTTCGCCCTCATCGCCTCCCGCCACGCCGGAAAGGTGGTCCTCCTGCCATGACCGATACCGCCGTGTCCTCCGCCTCGACGGCGCGCGCTCGCAACCCGCTTGCCTTCCTGGAAGCCGAGATCGAGGACCTTCGCGCCAAGGGCCTGTTCCGCCGACTCCGGGTGGTCGAGTCGGAGCAGAAGAGTCGATGCGTGATCGACGGCCACGAGGTGATCACGCTGTCGAGCAACAACTACCTTGGGCTGAATACCCATCCGCGGCTGCGCCGGGCGGCGATCGAGGCGGTCGAGCGTTACGGGGCCGGCTCGGGGGCGGTGCGCACGATCGCCGGGACCATGAGCCTGCACGAGGAGCTGGAGGCGCGGCTGGCCGAGTTCAAGCACGTCGAAGCGGTGCTGACCTTCCAGTCCGGCTTCACCTGCAACACCGGCGTCATCCCGATCCTGTCGCCGGATGGCGCGGTCATCGTGAGCGACGCGCTGAACCACGCCAGCATCATCGACGGCATCCGGCTGACCAAGGCCGAGCGCAAGATCTTTCCGCACGCGGACATGGACGCCCTGCGAGCGGCCCTGCGCGAAGTGAGGGACGCACCCGGCGGCACGGATCGCACCGTGCTGGTCATCACCGACGGCGTGTTCAGCATGGACGGCGACATCGCCCAGCTGCCGGCCATCGTGGAGGCCGCCGAGGAGGCGGAGGCGATCGTGTACGTGGATGACGCCCATGCCTCGGGCGTGCTCGGGCGCAATGGGCGCGGCAGCATCGATCATTTCGATCTCCACGGACGCGTCCACGTCCAGGTCGGAACGCTGTCCAAGGCCATCGGCGTGCTCGGTGGCTATGTCGCCGGTCCCGCCGTGCTGCGGAGCACGCTGGAGCACAGGGCACGACCGTTTCTCTTCTCGACCTCGCATCCGCCGGCAGTGGCGGCTGCCTGCCTGGCCGCGATCGACGTGCTCGAGTCCGAGCCGGAGCTGATCGATCGGCTGTGGGAGAACAGCCGCTTCTTCAAGGCCGGCCTGCAGCGGCTGGGCTTCGACACCGGCGTCTCGGAGACACCGATCACGCCGGTCATCGCCGGCTCCGGTGCGATGGCCATGAAGCTGTCCGACCGGCTCTTCGAAGAGGGCGTCTTCGCGCAGGGCATCGGCTTCCCCACCGTGCCTGATGAACGCTCCCGAGTTCGGACCATCGTCACCGCGGAGCACACGCGCGAGGAGCTCGAGACCTGCCTGGCGGCCTTCGAAAAGGTCGGACGGGAGCTCGCGCTGATCTGATCATGCGCCGGGTGGGACGACCGTCCGGTGCGCAACGTCAACCCCGATCTGGATGTTCGTCGATGCTCGGTGCTACCGTGCGCTGGCCATACGCCGCCGTGCGGCTGCCCACCCGAGCACAGGTGCCCCGTCCCGATGCGCGAGCGACCCATGAGTGCCTTCGTCGCCCAGGCCCTCCGCGAGGCCGAGCATCGCCGCGCGACCGCGCCCCTTGCCAAGCCTCATGCGCTCGACGGGCTGACCGTGGACCAGCTGGCCGAGGCCGCCACCGCCGGTGATGCCGAGGCGGTCGGGCGCCTGTACGACACCCTGGTCCTGCCCATCTATCGCTACGTCGCCGTGCGCGTTCACCGCCGTGAGGACGCCGAGGACGTGACCCAGCTCGTCTTCGAGCGGATCGTGAGCTCGCTGCCCCGCTATCGATCCAGGGGCCGCCCGTTCGAGGCATGGGCCTTCCGGATCGCACGCAACGCGGTGATCGACCACGTCCGTCGCGATCGCGCCCATGAGCCGCTGGGAGCCAGTCACGATGCTGGCCACAACGAGACGCCTGATCGCCTGACCGTACGGGGGGAGGAGATCCGCGAGCTGCAATCCGCCATCGGGATGCTCACCGCGGACCAGCAGGAAGCGCTGGCGCTGCGATTCGCCGCAGGCCTCTCCGCCGAGGAAGCCGCCGTGGTGATGGGCAAGCGAGCGGGCACCGTTCGTGGCCTCACGTTTCGGGCCATAGCCACCCTGCGTCGGCTGCTGCTGCCCGAAGCGGGGGAGGCGGGTCGATGACGTTGCTGGATCGCATTCTGGAGCGCGGGTACGAGATACCGATCGACCCGGTCATCGCCGGCCGCATCGAGCGGCACATCCAGCGCATCAGGCCCGACGCGCTGTTCCAACGGCGGCTGCGCGGTCGAGTGGTGAATCGCTACGTCGCCACGCGCGAAGGAATGATGGCCGCCGCCAGGCCGGCCCGGCTGCCACGTGCCAGCCTCAGCGTGCTGGGCCGCGGCATGCTCTACGCCTCGCTGCTGACCGCCGTGAGCGCCACCGCGGTCGGCGCCGCCGCCCAGGGAAGCCTGCCGGGGGACGTGTTGTACGGCGTCAAGCTCGAGCTCGAGTCGATCCGTATGGAGATTGCGCCGGCCGCCGCTCGCGACAAGCTGGCGGCGATGGCCCTCGACGAGAGGCTGGACGAGGTGGAGGCCCTGGCAGCGGCCGGACGCTGGGCGCAGGTGGACGGGGCGGTGGGAGGCGTCGAGCGGGCGCGGACCACGCTGGCGGCCCTGACCGAACCGGCGGGCGACGGCCCGAGTGCCGGCGCGGCGCAACTGCCCGAGCACGTCGAGCGGCTCGCCGAGCTGATCAGCGCGGCGCCGGGCGCCGGCAAGAGCGGGCTGCTGCGGGCGCTGGCTGCCTCCGGCGGCTCGCCGTCCGACGTCCATTCCGACCGTGACCACGAGGCCTCCAATAGCGGCCAGTACAACGGACACCATGTCGTTCCGGTCACGCCCGAGCTGACTGCCACGCCAACCCCGGTAGCGGCTGATACCACTGCTGCGCCGACGCCATCCCCCGTTCCGACCTCGGAGCCCGAGGATGAGCCGACCGACCCGTCGCCGCGCGGCCATCACGGTGGCGGACCCAGCGGGAAGGCCAGCAACGGCGGGAACGGCCACGCCAAGGACAGCAACCCGACCGAGTAGCCTTTTCTCGACAACAGAGAACGGGGTAGAGGCGAACCTCTACCCCGTCCCTGCCAGGGGGGCTGGCTGATTGACCGATGAGCCGGCGTGGCGCCAACCCATCCGCCTCCAGGTTGATCGGCTAATCCGTGCCGCCGCGCGGCCCCCGACCCCCGGGACATCCCGGGGACCTAGGGTGGAGACCGTCGCAGCGGAGCGAAGCGGCTAGGCGCGGCTCCGTGCGCTCTTCACGTTGGCCCAGGCCAGCGTGCCGAGTGCGCTCAGCAGGATCATGCCGAATGCGATGGTCGGGATCGGGCTGGGACCACCCCCGGCGCCCATGGCGGTGTCGGGTTGGCTCGGCTCCGGCGTGCCGGTGCCGCCCTTGACCGACTCCTCCGGCGAGGGGCTGGGCGTCGACGTCCCGCCTGCGACCGAGCCCTCAGGCGTCGGGGTCGCGGTCGCGAGGACATTCACGAACTTTGCGCTGGCGCTGTTGCAGTCGCCGTCATCGTCGACCTCGACCATCTGGGAGGCGGGGTCCGCCAGCTGGTAGCCGGCCGGGGCCTGGATCTCCGTGACGAGCCAGAGCGAATCGTTGGGAAGACCCGTGATGCAGAACTTCCCGTTGTCGCCGGACGTGAACGTGCCCTGCATGCCCTCGACCGTGAAGACGGCGCCGGCGAGCCCATGGCCGCCCTCGTCAGTCTTCTTGATGTTCAGGCTGGCATGGTTGCCCTCGCTGCCACCCTCGCCGCCTCCCTCACCCGGCGGCGTTTCCGGCGTGATTGCGGCCGGGCATTCGCTGGGATCGGGCTCGGCCTGGCCGGTGTCCTGGACCAGGACGACCGAGCGGCCCTGCGCGTCGGCAAACGACGCTCCGGGCACCACCGGGCTGATCTTGATGGCGTTCTCACTGACCGAGATTGGGTTGCCGCCGCCCTGCAGCGTCTCATCGACGCCGGGCTTGCCGACGTACTTGCAGACAAACCACTTCGTATTGCCACTGGCTGCGACAGGCGCCGCCATCGCGAAGACGATGAGTGCGATTGCTGCGAGGGCGAGCAACACGCGACCCGTGGTCGCGACACCCGCCATTGTTCGAGTTTCCATCGATGTACCGGTCTCCTTGGAACCAGCTCCCCTGTTTTCCCCACGGCGCGGGTAGCCTGCGCCTCGCCCAGTGATCCACTGGGAGCCCGGAGAATACCGGTGTGGCGCTTTGGTGACTAGTACCATTTGACCAGTCGCCGGGGCGGTCCGATGCGCTGGGGTGGGGTCTGCTGTCCTACTGGCCTAGCAGTACCGGTGCCAGAGCGCAACGATAGGGGTACCGGGGAGGTACCGATGGCCCTGCAGGGCCTTCAGCCGGTGCGGCCGCGCGGCTCCAAGAGCACGACCTGGGTCTCGTCCGGCAGCGACGAGGCGTTGACGACGGCCTTCGGCTGGTTCGGCGGCTGGCCCATCCCCATCTCGTGGACGAAGCGCTCCGGTCCCAGCAGGTCCTTGGAAGCGCCGTCGACGGCGTAGTGCATGGGAATCACCAGCTTGGGGCTGACCTGTGCCACCACCTCCGCCGCCTCCGCGGGCGTGATGGTGAACTGGCCGCCGGCCGGGACCAGCAGGACGTCGACCGGGCCCAGCTCGGCGAGTTGCTCCTCCGTCAGCAGGTGGCCCAGGTCGCCGAGGTGAGCGATGTGCACGCCATCGATCTCGTAACCGAAGACGATGTTCTCGCCGCGCTGCGTCCCGCGCTCGCCGTCATGGAAGGTGCGCACGCCGTTGACCAGCACGCCGTGGTACTCGTACTCGCCGGGACGCGTCAGCGTCAGACCGGCCGTGATCGAGCGGGTGTAGGCATGGTCCGGGTGGGCGTGCGAGATGGTCAGCAGGTCGACCGCATGCTTGCCCGCCACGAAGCCCGTGTTGGGCGGGCAGGGATCCGCAATGACAGTCGACTCGCGACCCTTCAGCCGGAAGCAGGCGCGGCCATACCAGGTGATCTCCATCGGTCAGGGGAGTGTACGGCAGACAGCACGAGAGCCGGTGCCCGCCCAATGACACCGGCTCTCGAAGGAGGGAGGGTGGAGGTAGAGATCCGATGGATCTCCATCTCGCACCGTGAACGGTAAGGGCCCGATGTGAATCCCAAACATCGGGCCATGTGAAGAAACCTGAACCTTCACGAACGGCCGATGGACCGATGCCACAATGCGAGGCATGTCCACCGTCCCGCAGCGCGCCGTTGCCATCACCACCGTGGTCCTCGTCCTGGCGATCGTCACCGTCCTGCTGCTCCGCTCGCTGGGCGTCCAGCTGGCCGTCGGGCCGCTTGCCAGCCCGACCCCGCCGGTCGCCACGGCCACGCCGCTGCCGACGCCGGTCAGCTCCGCCGATGCCCTGGCGCTGTTCGCCCAGATCGAACAGCAGGTGTCGGACCTGCGCGACCTGCCCGCCCCGGACATCGGTCCGCCGGACGTCATCACGCGCGATCAGCTGGCCGTCGAGCTGGAGGCACTCTTCGACGAGACCTGGACCGATGAGCAGCTGGCAGACGACAACCTCACGCTCCGTGCGATGGGGCTGCTGACCGAGGAGCAGGACATCCGGGAGCTGACCGAGCAGCTGTACGCCGGACAGGTGCTGGGCTTCTACGACTTCGAAGACCAGCGCATGGTGGTGGTGACCGATGCGGGCCTCACCGCCGAGGCACAGATCACGTACGCCCACGAGTTCACGCACGCCATGCAGGACGCCGCCTTCGACACGGGCGCCGCGCACGACGCCGCTCCCGAGGATGACGACGCGGCCCTGGCGCGGCTGGCGCTGGAGGAGGGCGACGCGACGGTGGTCATGTTCCAGTGGGCCTTCGCCAACCTGGCGCCGGACGAGCTGGGCGGAATCGCCGCCACCCCGCTGCCCGACATGAGCAGCATCCCGGACTGGATGGTGCAGCAGCTCGAGTTCCCGTACCTGGCCGGGTCGACCTGGGTCAGCGGCCTGTGGGCGTCCGGTGGCTGGGATGCGGTGGATGCCGCCTACGACCAGCCGCCGGCCTCGACCGAGCAGGTGCTGCATCCGGAGTTGTACGTCTCCGGCGAGCAACCGGCGGAGGTGGCCGATCCGGACGTGGCCACGCTGCTGGGCAGCGGCTGGACGTCGGTCGAGTCGAGCACCGTGGGCGAGGCGATGCTGGGCATCTGGCTGGGCGCCCAGGGCGTGACGCAGGCGGACGCCGACGTGGCCGCGGCCGGTTGGGGCGGCGATCGGCTGAGCGTGGCGAGCGGGCCGAACGACGAGTGGGGCATGGCCTGGCGCATCGGCTGGGACACGGTGGCCCAGGCCGATGAGTTCGACGAGGCCTATGGCGAGATCACCGTGGACCTGCCGTTCTCGACGCGGTTGATCCACGCTTCGAACGGCGACGCGCTGATCCTGCACACCTCGTCCGCAGCGGTGCTGGACCAGCTGGCGAACGCCCTGGGCGGCTGACTCTACATCGACTCCGGGGCGGTGATGCCAAGCAACCCCAGGCCGTTGGCCAGCACGGTCCGCGTGGCATCGGTCAGGGCCAGGCGCGATTCCGAGAGCGTTCGCTCGGCCGGATCGTCTGATAGGACCCGGCAGTCGCGATAGAACTGGCTGAACAGCTGCGCGGTCTCCAGCAGGTAGCGTGTCAGCTCATGCGTCTCGCGCCGGTCGGCAGCATCGGCCACCACATCGGGCAGGTCCAGCAGGTGGCGAATGAGCGTCTGCTCGGCCGGATGGTGGAGGAGGGCTGCGGCTCCGGAGGCATCGGCGGTTACCCCGGCGCCCACCGCGTTGCGCAGGATGGACGAGCAGCGGGCATGCGCGTACTGGACGTAGTAGACGGGATTCTCGGCGCTCTGCTTCTTGGCCAGCTCGATGTCGAAGTCGATGCCCGTGTTCGCTGCGCGAGAGCCGAAGAACCAGCGGGCGGCATCGGGGCCGATCTCGGCCAGCAGCTCGTCCAGGGATACGAACTCGCCGGCGCGCTTGCTCATGCCGATGTCCTCGCCGTCGCGCACGAAGCGCACCCAGGCCATCAGCAGGTACTGCACGTGCTCGGCGCGGAAGCCCAGCGCCGTGGCCGCCGCCTTGTTGCGGGCCACCGTGCCGTGGTGGTCCTCGCCCCACAGGTAGACCAGCTCGTCGAAGCCGCGGCTGAACTTCTCTGCCAGGTAGCCGATGTCCGACGCGAAGTAGGTCGGCTGGCCATTGCTGCGGATGACCACCCGATCCTTGTCGTCGCCGTAGGCGGAGGCGCGGAACCAGGTGGCGCCGTCTGCCTCGTACACGTCGCCCTTTGCGCGCAGCTGGTCCAGCGCGCGCTCAACCCAGCCCTCGGCGTGCAGCGAGCCCTCCGACTTCCAGACGTCGAAGCGAACGCCCAGCGCGGCGAGGCTGGCCTCGATCCCGGCGCGGACGCGCTCGGAGGCCCAGCGCCCCAGCACCTCACCCGGGTCGGCATCGGGGGCGGCGGCGCGCTGCCAGATCTCGTCGGGCACCTCCGCGGCGAGCAAGGGCACGTAGTCGCCGTGGTAGCCGTCCTCCGGCACCTCGCGACCCTCGTGCCGGGCCAGGACGGAGAGGCCCAGGTTGCGGACCTGGGCGTTGTAGTCGTTGAAGTAGTACTCGCGGGTCACGACGTGCCCCACCGCCTCCAGCACGCGACTGAGCAGGTCGCCCACGAACGCGCCGCGGGCGTTGCCCACCGTCAAGGGCCCGGTCGGGTTGGCGCTCACGAACTCGACATTGATCCGATGCGGCTCGGCCACGGCCACCCGTCCGAACTCGGGCCCGCCGTCACGGATGGTGGCCACGCTGCCGGCCACCCACGCCGGATCCAGCCGCAGGTTGATGAATCCCGGCGGCGCCACGCTGACCTCGCGGATGCTCGGCGGCGTGCCCAGGTGGGTGCGCAGCACCTCGGCGATCTGCATGGGTGCCGCGCGGACGACCGGCGCGAGCTGCATGGCCGCATTGGTGGCAAAGTCGCCGTGCTCCGGCCGCGCCGGCCGCTCGATCCTGAACTCCGGCGGGCTGGCCCCATCCGGCAGGCGCAGGTCGCCCGCCGCGACGGCACGATCGAACGCAGCGGCGACGGCCTCCCGCAGGGTCTGGCGCAGGCTGGTCATGGGCGGCCGATTCTAGCCGTCGCCGTTCGCTCAGCGCTCGCGGGCGAGGCGGAGCTCCAGGGCCTGGTCAGGTGAGAAGTCGCGCAGGCCCAGGGCATCGGCGGACACTTCGAGCAGCGCGCCGGTGGGCGCCAGGCCGATCAGCTCGCAATGGTGGATATCGGTCCCGGCTTCGCGCGCCAGCGTCCGGATCTCGCGGACGACGCGGCTGATCCCGGTGCGCTCCCAGTCGACCAGGTTCATGCTGACCTGCGCATAGCGCGGATCGCCGGGGTTCTCGAGCAGGACGCCCATGGCCTGCACGCCCGGTAGGCCGCCGGACGATTCGCGGATGGTGTGCGCTATCCGCTTGGCCACCGTCACGTCCTCGGTGGCGAGATTGACGTTGAAGGCGATCAGCGGCTTCCGCGCACCCACCGCCACGGCCCCACCGCGCACGTGCATCCGCAGGGGACCGTAGTCCGGCGCGCGGTCCGGGTTGGAGGCGATCTCCGCCTTCAGGCCCTCGTACTGCCCGCGACGCACGTCCGCCAGGCGGCGGCGCTCCGGCCGCAGCGCGGCCTCACCGTAGAGGTAGACCGGCAGCTCGAACAGCTTGGCGATCTGCTCGCCGAAGCGGCGCGCAAGGTCCACGCACTCCTCGATGCGGGTGTTCCCCAGTGGCACGAAGGGGATGACGTCCACGGCGCCGATGCGGGGGTGGGCGCCGGTGTGCTGCTCCATATCGATCAGCTGGATGGCGCGACCGACTGCCGCGGTGGCGGCGCGGACCACGGACTCGGCCGCACCCGCGAAGGTCACCACGCTGCGGTTGTGGGTCTCGTCGCGCGAGTGGTCGAGCAGCGTGACGCCGTCGATCTGGTTGATGGCCAGCACGATCTCCTCCACGACCTCGGAGCGGCGGCCCTCGGAGAAGTTCGGGACGCACTCGATCAGGCTGGCCACGA
>DATBRW010000026.1:0-5428 GCA_036560125.1 Candidatus Limnocylindria bacterium | reverse complement strand
GCGCGGGTGGGCTACCTGGTCGTGCCCGATGGGCTCGCCGCCCGCTTCGAGGCCTCACGGCTGCCACTGGCCATCGGCGGCGCCAGCGAGGCGGCCGCGCTGGCCGCCCTGTCCGATCCGGCGGCCGCGCGCGCCCGGCTGGCTGAGACCGTGGCGCAGCGGGAACGAATGGCATCCGCCTTCGGCGTGCTGGGGTGGCGCGTGCTGCCCTCGCTCGCCAACTTCCTGCTGCTGCGGCCGCCGGATGCTCATGCCATCGCCAGCGCGCTGCTGCGCCAGGGACTGGCGGTGCGCAGCTACCCGGGAGGACCGTTGCGCGACTGGCTGCGCATCACGGTCCGGGCGCGGGCCGAGAACGATCGGCTGCTCGAGGCGCTGGGCTCCGCCGGCTGAGGCACAGCGGGAGCCCGCGTCAGTCGGCCTGGGCGAGCTCCATCGGTCCCAGGTTGGCCGCTTCCAGGGCGGAGCGGATCTTCGAGGCGTCGCCCACGGCCAGCATCAGGAATTGATCGGGCATCACAAGGTCACGTGCTGCCGACAGGATGTCGTCGGCCTGCACCGCCTCCAGGTGTTGGCGATAGGTCTGCCAGTAATCATCGGCCAGGCCAAAGACGGCCAGCGGCTCCATTGCGATGGCCACGCCGCCGGTGGTCTCGAAGCGGAGGGGGAAGACGCCGACCAGGTAGTCGCGTACCTCATGCAGCTCGGACTCTTCGGGCGCCGCGTCGCGGACGCGGGTCAGCAGGTCGACCATCTCCTTCAGCGCATCGGCGGTCACCTCGGTCTGCACCGCCGCGGCGGCGCTGAACGGACCGGGCGCGCGGCGCGGGTCGAAGCCCGCCCGGGCGCCGTAGGTGTAGCCCAGCTCTTCGCGCAAGCGGAGGTTCAGGCGCGAGCCGAAGACGCCGCCCAGGATCGCGCCCAGCACCATGGCCGGGAAGTAGCGCGGCGAGCGCCGGTCGATGCCCAGGTGCCCGACCCGCAGCTCGCTCTGCACTGAGCCGGGTCGGTCGATGATGATCACCCGCCGGGCGCCTGCCGCCTTCGGGGTGAATGTGCGATGGCCGGGCCTGCCGCCGGTCCAATCGCCGAGATAGCGTTCCGCGGCCTGCACTGCCATGTCGGGCTCCACCGGACCGGCCACGATCAGGTGCGCCGTCCCCGGTCCCCAATGCGTGGCCTGGAAGGTGCGCACGTCCTGAAGCGTCAGAGCACCAACCGTCTCCGGTGTGCCCGCCGACAGGCGACCGTAGGGCGTTGACGCGTCGAATAGGTGGTGCAGGAACATCTCGTCGGCCAGGCGACCGGGATCGGCGCGGGCCTGCAGGATGTCGGCGAGGCGCTCCGCTTTGAGCCGATCGAACTCGCCCTCGTCGAGCCGCGGCTCGCGGACCATCTCGGCCAGCAGCGCGATGCCGTCATCGGCATGCTCCGGCAGCGACTGGAAGGCGGCGCGCGCCGAATCCCAGCTGGATTCGCTGCTGACCTCGATGCCGAGTCGCTCGGTGGCCTCGGCAAAGGCTCCGGCATCCAGGCGGCGCGTGCCGGTCACCAGCAGCTGGGCGGTGAGGGCCGCCACGCCGGCGTGCGCCTCGTCCTCCGCCGCCGCCCCGGCATCGACGAGGAGGTGCACGTTGACCACGGCGGCGCTCGGCACCCGGACCGTCCAGACGGTCAACCCATTGGCGAGCTGATGCCGATGGAAGTCGGGAAAGTGATACGGCCGCGGGGCGCCGGCGACCGGACGCAGCGGGTTGACGGTGGCGGGCATCAGGCGGCCTCCTCGACCGGCGCCTCGGCCGGCAGGTAGGTCAGCACCAGCCGGTTGTCCGGGCGTAGCGTGTCGGCCATGGCGCGCCGCACCCGATCGGCGTCGACCGCCAGGTACCGGCTCACCTCGGTGTTGATGCGCTCCGGCTGATCGAACAGGCAGGCATACATCGACAGCCGATCGGCGCGCTCGGCGATGCGCTCAAGGCTGGACTCCACCGCGGCGGCATGCAGGTTGGCAATACGTTCCAGCTCGACGGCCGTCGGTCCCTCGGCGGCGAGCTGGTCGATCTCGGCCAGCAGCGCGGTCTCGAGCTGATCGGCGCCGACCCCCGGCTTGGCGGTGGCCCACAGCGTGAACATCGACGCGCCACCCACGATCGGGAAGGGGAAGACGCTGACGTCCTGCGCCAGCTGCCGCTCGCGGACCAGGCGGCTGTACAGCCGCGATGCCCGGCCGACGCCCAGGATGTCGCTGGCCACCGACAGGTCATCGAAGGCATCGCTGCCGAAGATCGGCATGCGATAGGCGACGTAGATGCGCGGCAGCGGCACGCGATCGGCGACCTCCTCGCGCAGCGCCTCGCCGATCAGCGGCGAGATCGACATGTCCGGCGGCGGCGGCAGGTTGTCGTTGGCGGGGATCGGCCCGAAATGGCGCTCGACCATGGCCAGCGCCGCGTCGCGGTCGAAGTCGCCGGCCACCGTCAGCACCGCGTTGTTGGGCGCGTAGTAGGTGGCGAAGAACTCGCCTACATCCTCCAGGCTGGCGGCGTTCAGGTCCTCCATGGAGCCGATGGTCGGATGGTGATAGGTATGGCTCTCTGGAAAGATCTTGGCCTGGATTCGCTCATCCCAGGTGCCATACGGCTGGTTGTCGACCGACCAGCGGCGCTCGTTCTTTACCACCTCGCGCTGGTTGTCCAGCTTCTCCTGGGTCATGGCCGGCAGCAGGCTGGCCAGCCGGTCCGACTCCAGCCACAGCCCAAGCTCCAGCTCATGGCTGGGGAGGGTCTCGAAGTAGTTGGTGCGATCCAGCCAGGTGGAGGCGTTGAGGGTGCCGCCCGCCTGCTGCACAAGGGCGAAGTGCTCCCCCTTGTCGACGTGCTCCGAGCCCTGGAACATCATGTGCTCGAAGAGGTGCGCGAAGCCGGTGCGGCCTGGCTTCTCGTGCTTGCTGCCGACGTCGTACCAGAGGTTGACGGCGACGATCGGCGCGCTGTCGTCGTGGGAGAGGACCACGCGCAGGCCGTTGTCGAGCCGATGGCGCTCGATCGGGATGTCGGGCAAGGAAAGCCTCCGCGTGTGATGATGGGGCCGCCCGGAAGGCTACCACGGGCCCCCATCGGTCCTGTCAAGGGCTCGTCCAGGGGGCGATCTCGGGCTGGCACGCAGCATGCGATTGGGGTTCTCACCATGAGTCGACCACGCGGGCAAAGGCTGCGCATTGCCCAGGTGGCGCCCCTCGCCGAGAGCGTGCCGCCGCAGATGTACGGCGGTACCGAGCGCATCGTCTCCTACATGACCGAGGAGCTGGTCAGCGAGGGCCACCGCGTCACCCTGTACGCCAGCGGCGACTCCGTGACCTCGGCCGAGCTGGTGGCGATCACGCCGCGAGCCCTGCGCCTCGACCCCGACGTCATCGATCCGCTGTCCCATACCGTCCGGCTCACCGAACGGGTCATCGCCGATGCGGATCGGTACGACGTCATCCACTTCCACATGGATCACCTGCAGCTGGGCGCCATGCGCCGGCTGCGGACGCCGTC
The DNA here is from genome assembly GCA_036560125.1 of Candidatus Limnocylindria bacterium. GTDB lineage: Bacteria > Chloroflexota > Limnocylindria > QHBO01 > QHBO01 > DASSCW01. Next base: position 1,889 of record DATBRW010000026.1, on the reverse strand, counting down.
GGTGGCAACCATGCACGGCCGCATGGACCTGCCCGACCTGGCGTCGCTCTACGCCGAGTTCCCCGACGTGCCGTTGGTGTCGATCTCCGACGCCCAGCGCGAGCCCCTGCCGAACCTCAACTGGCAGGCGACGATCTACCACGGGCTGCCGATGGACCAGATCAGGGCCACCGATCAACCGGGGAGCTACCTCGCTTTTCTTGGCCGTACGTCTCCCGAAAAGGGACTGGACCAGGCGATTGCCATCGCGCGGCGCAGCCGCCTGCCGCTGAAGGTCGCGGCCAAGGTCGACTCGGTGGACGCCGGCTACTTCGAGCGCGACATCCGGCCGATGCTGACCGGGGAGATCGAGTTCGTCGGCGAGATCGCCGAGGAGGAGAAGGACGAGTTTCTGGGTCGCGCTGCGGCGGTGCTCTTCCCGATCGATTGGCCGGAGCCCTTTGGCCTGGTGATGATCGAAGCCGCCGCGCGCGGCACGCCGGTGCTCGCGTATCGGCGGGGATCGGTCGGAGAGGTCATCGACGAGGGCGTCACGGGGATGGTGGTCGATGACGCCGACCAGGCAGTGGCGGCGTTGCCAACGCTGCTCAGCCTGCCGCGGGCCGAGGTGCGGCGAGCGGTCGAGGAGCGCTTCTCCGTGGCGCGGATGGCGCAGGGCTACGTCGAGGTCTTCGAGCGGCTCATGACCACGATGCGACGCGAGGATGCCGCCCTGGCGATCGGCGGCGGGCAGCCAGTGATCACGAGCGAGCGCGTGGCCGTGTCAGACTTGGCGACCATGAACGGCGGCAAGGTTCCCGCCGAGGTGCCGGCGAACGGCTGACATGCCAGCCTCCGAGCGGGCGCGGCGGTCCGCGTCGGGCGGGGTCGGCGCGGGCGACGATCACGCGGGGGCACTGGGCGGCCTGCCCGCGATCTCCGAGCTCGACGCGCAACGCTACGACGTCCAGGCGGGCGCCGAGCTGGCCGACACCTACGACCAGGTCCTCAAACACGGCGAGTCGTTCGCGGTCTTCGACCGTCACGGCGACATCCTCCCGGAGGGCATGGGCGAGGAGGGCATCTACCACCGCGGTACGCGGCATGTGTCGGGCCTGGTGCTGCGCCTGGCCGGCCACCGACCCTTGCTGCTGGGATCCACCGCCAAGCGGGATAACTCGCGCCTTGCCTTCGACCTGACCAACACCGACCTCGGTCGTGGTCCGCAGCGGCTGCCGCACAGCAGCGTGCACCTATCGCGCACCAAGGTGCTATGGGATGGCGTCTGCCATGAGCGGCTGGTGGCGCGCAGCTTTGCCCGCGAGCCGGTGCGCCTGGTCCTGACGCTGCGCTTCCGGGCTGACTTCGCCGACGTCTTCGAGGTGCGCGGGATGCATCGTGCGCAGGGTGGCCGCCACCTGCCCGCCCTCGTCAGCGACCGAGCGGTCGTGCTGCGCTACGTCGGCCTGGACGGGGTGATCCGCCGCACCAGGATCACGTTTTCGGTGGCGCCCAGCCGCATCGAGCGCGGCGAGGCCGACTTCGATCTGGAGCTCCCCGACCAGCGGGCGGTCACGATCGACGTGGCTATCGCCTGCGAGATTGGGCGAGCGCGCCGCGCGTCAGGCCCTGACTTCGACACGGCCTCGGAGCGGGCGCGAGGGAGCCTGACGCGCCTGATGCGATCGGCGGCGCGAGTGTCGAGCTCGAACGCGCTGTTCAACGACTGGCTGGAGCGGAGCGCGGCTGACCTGGCGATGCTCAGCTCACGCACGCCGCACGGCCTCTACCCCTACGCCGGAGTCCCATGGTTCAGCACCGTCTTCGGGCGCGATGGGATCGTGACCGCCATGCAGACGCTGTGGGCGGCGCCGCAGATCGCGCGCGGGGTGTTGGGCTACCTGGCTGCC